>JAYTLG010000045.1:0-7854 GCA_043729555.1 Cytophaga sp. | reverse complement strand
GTATATTTTGTGCTTCTATTACTTCTGTTGCATGTTGTTCCACTGATTTTGTTCCATGTGTCTGTTAAGTATATGACTCAAGTTAGTGCATTGGTTTTGATATTAATTGCTTTTGGTGCATCAAAATTAAACCTTCATAAATACATTGTATGGGCTTCAACCGGATTGATATTCGCTGTGTTTTTGATGTATTTTATAAATAACATTATTATCCCTTCTTTATGCGATTAAAATAAGATTGCCACGATACGTTCATCCTTTTAATCTTGTAGAGGCTAGCAATGATTTTTTAACCTTTGTTGTTTTTTTATAGAGGGGAAAGTAATGCTTGAAATAAAAGCAGTAGAAAAAATAGAAGATTGCCACAAAGCTCAAGCAATTAATTATTGCGAAGCGTATAATATTGCCGATGGTTTACTCATTAACTTCGGTGCTAAAAGTTTGGAGTTTAAAAGGGTGTGTAACAAAAAGTACGTTACGCCACCAACAAAATCAAGACACGATTAAAGGATTGCAGGAATACAGGATTACTTTTGAGTTTAATAAGTATCGACTAAGCACATTATTAGGATTTTCTTCCGTATTTAAAAAATATCACCTAAGCTTTCATTAAGCACCGAAGGTAATCCTGTCTTTCGTGTTCATTCTTTAATCGTTTACTAATCCTGTTCTAATCGTGTACTGGTTACTCAAATATCAAGTGCTTCACCGAATCACCACTCGATGCTAATTCTTGTAAGGACTCAATGCCAATTTGTAAATGGTCTTCTACAAAATGTTTCGTTACAGCAGAGTCGCTTTCAGAAGTTTTAACACCATCCGGAACCATTGGGTTGTCGGATACCAATAGCAAGGCGCCATGCGGAATGCTATTCGCAAAACCAACAACAAATATGGTGGCCGTCTCCATGTCAATTGCCATGGTTCTTATTTTGCGTAAATAGTTTTTGAAATCTTCATCGTGTTCCCAAACACGTCTGTTGGTTGTGTAAACCGTGCCTGTCCAATAGTCTTTTTCTTTTTTGCGAATGATGGACGACACCGCTTGTTGCAATCGAAAAGATGGCAATGCAGGAATTTCTTTTGGTAAGTAATCATCGCTTGTTCCTTCGCCACGTATTGCTGCTATTGGTAATATTAAATCACCAACTTTTGTCTTTTTCAATCCGCCACATTTTCCTAAAAATAAAACTGCTTTGGGTTTAACCGCCGAAAGGATATCCATACAAGTAGCAGCCATGGCGCTACCCATACCAAAATTCACAATCGTAATGTTGTTTGCAGTACAGGTCTGCATGGGCTTCCCAATACCTTTAATTTCGGCGCCAAATTGCTTGGCAAACATATCGATGTAATTGTGAAAATTCACAATCAGTATATATTCTCCAAATTCTGAAACTTCTGTTCCTGTATAGCGTGGTAACCAGTTGTTTACAATCTCCTCTTTCGTTTTCATACAACAATATTAAATGTAAAAACTGATTTTTCTATATTAAGTACCTAAATTACCGAATAATTTATTCAACATGTATCCCGATTTAAATTTACCTGCGGCAGATTTAAAACTCATCAAACTAGAAGATGAGATATATGTGTATGACATTATACGTAAAAAAAACTTTTTGTTGACTCCTGAAGAGTGGGTGCGACAACATTTTGTGCATTATTTAATCCATCATTGTGCGTATCCGGCAACACTTTTTAAAGTAGAAACGGGTTTAACCTACAATAAGTTGAGTAAACGCAGCGATATCAAAGTATTTAATCGTGCAGGAAAGGTTTTTATGTTGATTGAATGCAAAGCCTTTTCGATGCCCCTATCCGCACAAACACTCAAACAAGTTTCAACTTACAATCAAACTATTGATGCCGAGTGGATGGTTATTACAAATGGCATCAGTCATTTTGCTTTTCAACGAGTAGGCGAAGGCGACGCAGTAGAGTTTGTGAAACGTATTGATTTGCCAATTTTTTTATGACAATCGTTTATTTTCCCCAAGTATAATAATTGTTGTTGATCATTCCGTTGTTATAATATTGAATGATGGCTTCAATAAATTGTTGTTCACGGAGATCTGCATTGCGTATAAATGTATCTGAATATGAATTAATCGCAAATCCTTTGTCCTTATTTCCTTCGATATAATACTCTTTCAAAAACACACGGTATAGATTGTTTGAAAAGTTAATCGCATAATCGTGTTGTGCTTGCTTACCAAATACCGATTGTCCGATTAAGGCAGGACTTGGGTTAATGATGTGCAAGTAATCCAACAAACTCGGCATGATGTCTATTTGACTCGCGACAAGCGATGTGTCTGCCTTCAACTTTTCAAAAGGATGAAAGAAAATAAGTGGTACATTATAATCGCCACGCACATTCGAATACTCTTTTCGGCTGTGCATGTGTGTATGGTCTGCCGTGATAACAAACAAGGTGTTGACGTACCAGGCTTCTTTTTTCGCCGCTTCAAAGAATTTTTTTAAAGCATAATCAACATAACCGATTGTTTGGTGTATTTCCAACTCACCTCTCAAGAATTTCTTTTTGTATTGTTTGGGTATTGAATACGGTTGGTGTGAACTGATGGTAAACACACAGCTTGCAAAGGGTTGCTGGAAGGTGTTTAAATGACGTTTAAAGTATTGTAAATACGGTTCGTCATAAACACCCCAATTCCCGTCGAAGTCTTCGGGTTTGCCTTCGTATTCGTCTAAGCCGTAATAATTGATGTAATCTGCATTGCGTGTAAAGGCATCAAAACCCATCGATCCATTTTTTGCTGCATGGAAAAAAGAGGTGTGATAGCCTTGATCAGAAAGGATGCTACCCAAACCATTTAGTTGGTTGGTTTGATAGAGCGAAGTGATGTAAGGCTCTTGCATCAAGCCTGGCATCGATGCTAAAATAGATGGTACCGCTTCCATACTTACTCTGCCGTTTGCAAAATGATTGGGGAAGAATAAGTTTGTTTTTGCAAGCGAGTCTAAGAACGGCGTAAAGCCTTGATAGGAGTTTTTGGCACCCATGTATTCCGAAGAAAAACTTTCAAGAATAATGATTACAACGTTTTGTTTTTGTTTGTGTGTTGGTAAGGATGTGGGTGTTTGAATATTCCATTCATTCAGCACGGTAGCAACTTCTGCGTCTGTTTTGAAAAAATCAATCGATTCAATTGGGTTTATACCAACGGTCATAAAAATATTAAACGGTGTATTCAAAACCACATTCCCCAATTTACTAGGCTCAATTGAAAATGCTGCATTGGGTCTAAGTGGTTTCAATTGAAGTCCACCGCGTATGCCCAATATTGAAATACAGATGAACACGGCATAACCAATTGCGAAGTACGTTTTCGGACGATCCGATTTAACAGGTTTGTGTTTTAAGCGAAGCGTGCGTAAAAAGAGCCACAGAAACAATACAAAGATCAATAAAGCAATGTGCCAATAATTAAAAATAAGTTGTTTGAACTGTCCGCCAACATCATCTGCAATGCCCAATATTTCGATACCGGTTCGTTTGCCTGTGAAGGCAAAATATTCTAAGTCGATTAAATTTAAGGCAATCAATATGGTATTTGCAATCACCCACAATACTTTGTTGAGGAAGTAAATAGATTTTGGAATTGCAAAGAAGCGACCAATTGCTAAGGGCAATAGAAATAAAACATTGGCGCCTAAGAGAATGGAAAGATCAAAACGCAAGCCCAGTACAAATGCATATACGAGTTGACTTGTGGTGCACGAATCAAATTGTTGTGCATAGAACATGTAAAACAATAGTCGGCAAAGACTAAATAAAAGTAACAAAAAGATTAATCGTGTAAATAGAAATCGATAAAGTGCAATAATCATTTATTTAGGTATTCATGTACGTCGTGCAAAGATAAGTTAAATGTTTTAGCTAGCATAGGGTCCAGTACATTACCTCTTGCAATAGACAATCCTTTTTGTATTTCAACCGATGATTTACACGCTTCTTTCCATCCCTTGTCTGCCAATTGTATTAAGTAGGGCAGACTGGCATTGGTAAGCGCGCTGGTAGATGTTGCTGGTACAGCACCAGGTATGTTGGGTACACAGTAATGAATGACATCATTGACGGTATAGATGGGGTGTTCGTGTGATGTTGGTTTACAGGTTTCAATACAGCCTCCTTGGTCTACCGCTACATCAATAACCACGCTGCCTTTGGGCATGCTTTCAATCATGGCTTTGCTGGCCAATATCGGTGCTTTGCCCCCTGGTATCAATACCGCACCAATAAGTACGTCGCTTGTTTTTAAATATTCTGCAATGTTGGTTTGCGTAGGGAAGATACATGTTACATTGGCAGGCAATACATCAGCTAAGTAACGCAATCTGTTTAAATTAATATCCATCAAGATTACTTCTGCGCCCATACCTGCAGCCATTTTAGCCGCTTGAGTACCAACAACACCTCCACCTAAAATCACTACACGACCCGGTTTAACACCCGGTACGCCACCCAATAATTTGCCGCTGCCACCGTTATTTTTTTCTAAGTAATGTGCCGCAATTTGCACCGCCATGCGACCAGCAACTTCCGACATGGGTGTAAGTATGGGCAACGAGTTGTCTGCTTTTTGTATGGTTTCGTAGGCAATGCAAATCGCTTTGCGTGCAATCATGGCACGTGTAAGTTCCTCCGAAGACGCAAAGTGTAAATAGGTGAAGAGTATTTGTCCTTCTCGAATCAAATCATATTCAACCGGCAGGGGTTCTTTTACTTTTATAATTAAGTCTGCTTGTGCATATACTTCAGCGGCCTCTTTAATGATTCGTGCTCCTGCATGTGTGTATGCTTCATCCGTAAAACCCGAACCAATACCAGCCTCTGTTTGTACCAAAATTTGATGCTTGCGAGCAACCAATTCGGCTACACCCGAAGGTGTCATCGAAACCCGAAACTCTCTATTTTTTATTTCTTTGGGAACACCGATTATCATAACCTGTTTTGTTTAGTTGTACGATAGAACCAAAATTCATGCTGGGCCTTATCCTATATACTCTATTCGTTTGTCATTTGTTTTTCATTGAACAAAAAAAAAATCCCGCTGTGGGCGGGATTTTGAAATGGAATTTTTTCTACTTATTTAGAAAACGGCGCGTTGCCCGTTCCTTCTTCAAGAATACTTTTCGGTTGTAAGGATTCTACAACTTCAGATTCTAAGACAATAGAACTACGTGGTGTTGTTAGATCATTTGTATATAAAGTAAATATATCTCTGTTATACCCATCTGTACCAGGCGTGTACGTCAATTGTAAAATTGCTGATTTACCAGCAAGTATATACTTAACTTCTTCCGTAGACTTTTCTTTTAATAATTTGTAAGCCACGCAGCTACATGCAGCTTGTGCTTTTGTAATAAACAAGGTGTCTTTTCCGTGATTCGAAATTTTAACCGAGTACAAACCTTTCATGCCTCTTTCAATTTTACCGTAAACAACAGTAGATTTTTCAAGTGCAATTTTAGGTGATTTTTTTAATTCTGCTTCTGTATGCGTAACAGCAGGTAAAACAGGTTCAACAATACCTTTAATGTTCAACATTTTAACGATTTCCTCTTTGTAATAAACCGTTACTGTTTTTTGGAAAATACCAGGTCTGCCTTGAGAGTTAAATTCTGCTGTAATAACACCTTTTTGACCAGGCATAATGGCATCCGTTGAAAATGAAGGTGTTGTGCATCCACAAGAAGCACGAACATTTTCTGCTTTTAATAAAATCGTGTCGGTACCTGTATTGTAAAATTCGAAGGTATGTGTCGCTTTGTCACCTTCATTTACAACTCCGAAATCGAACTTATCGGTAATGAAATTGAAATTTTTAGATTGTTGAGCGATTGTAACACTCATTGTACTAGCAAATAATGCTGCTAAAACTACTATTTTCTTAATCATAGCTTATATATTAATTTGTAATGAAATAACTTAAATAATTATACAGATAATCAAAGTTACATAAATTATACCAAAAATTATAGATTTGATACCTTATCCCCAAAACATTTGAATAGCACTTTAAAATGCATAATTTTATACCGTTTGGCTAATCCAAACACGTACTAATTTGAATACAAGTGAAATGACAAGCGAATTTTCGTTGACCAAAGAAGAAATTCTGAATGACTATAAAATAGCATGCGAAAGTAGACAAACAAGTATTCTTGCTCGTAAAGAAGTTTTTATGGGTAAGGCCAAGTTTGGTATTTTTGGCACCGGAAAAGAGCTGGCTCAAATTTGTATGGCGAAGTATTTTCGTGATGGTGATTTCCGTGCAGGATATTATAGAGATCAAACCTTTATGATGGCTACAGGCGAGCTTACGATTGAACAATATTTTGCACAGTTATATGGTCATGCAGATATTGAACATGACCCACACTCGGGTGGCAGAATGATGATTGGCCATTATGCGACACGTAATTTAGATGCTGACGGTCGATTTAAAGACCTTACAAAAATAAAAAATTCCACGCCCGATATTTCTCCAACAGGTGCTCAAATGCCGCGCTTGGTAGGTCTCGCATGGGCTTCTAAGTTGTTTCGTCACAATCCCGAACTCAAACACATGACTAATTTTAGTCATAATGGTAATGAAGTTGCCTTTGGTACCATTGGTAATGGCGCAATGGCCGAAGGGGTATTTTTTGAAGCCATCAATGCTGCCGGTGTGTTGCAAATTCCTATGCTGATTTCTATTTGGGACGATGCCTACGCCATCTCTGTACCGCAGCGTTATCAAACAACCAAGGATGATATTTCGTCCATGTTTGAAGGTTTCCGCAGAGACCACAACGAACGTGGTATCGAAATTATGAAAGTGACAGGCTGGGATTACGAAGCCTTGTGTTACGCATACAAAGAAGCAACACGTATTTGTAGAGACGAACATGTACCGGTATTGATGCACGTGCATGAAATGACGCAGCCCATGGGGCACTCTACATCCGGTTCGCACGAGCGTTATAAATCGAAAGAGCGCTTGGATTGGGAAGATGCTTTTGATTGCAATAAGAAATTTAGAGAATGGATTCTTGAAAGTGGCGTGTGTCAGGAAGATGAATTGTTATCTATTGAAGCCGCTGCTGTCGAGAAAGTTAAAATAGCACGTCAAAAAGCGTGGGACGACCACCTAAAGGCGGTGCACGTAGATCAAGACATTGCAGTAGAATACATCCAACAAGTTGCTGTTACAAGTTCGAATAAAGAAGCGCTTGAACAGATTGCAACAAGTTTACAAAAAACATTAAATCCATATCGTTCGGATGCGGTGAAAGCCGTTAAGAAATCGTTGCGTCTGTTGCGTAATGAAAACAACGCGTCGAAACAGATCTTACAAGATTGGGCTGCTCGTACGGCAGCTGAAAATGCACGTCGTTACAACAGTCACTTATACAGCGAATCTGTTGAGTCTGCTTTGCTTGTACCTGAGACTGCACCTGTGTATGCCGACGATGCAGCTCTTGTTGATGGTAGAGAATTATTACAGCAAAACTTCATCGCCTTATTCCGTAAGGATGTCCGCATTGTAGCCTTTGGCGAAGACGTTGGACAAATAGGCGATGTAAACCAAGGCTTTTCCGGCTTGCAAGATTTGTTTGGCGAAATTCGTATTACCGATACCGGTATTCGCGAAACCACCATTGTAGGGCAGGCTATAGGTACCGCCATGCGTGGCTTAAAGCCTATTGCCGAAATACAGTATTTAGATTATTTATTATTTGCCATCGAAATTTTATCGGATGATGTGGCTTCGTTGCATTATCGTTCGGTTGGTGGACAAAAAGCTCCCTTAATTATTCGTACACGTGGGCACCGGTTGG
>JAYTLG010000044.1:0-8907 GCA_043729555.1 Cytophaga sp. | reverse complement strand
CCATACCGTAACCCAATCGAAGGTCTGGCATTACCGTTTTGCTTGTTACACCCCAATCATTATCCATCGATTTTGCAGCATTCACTTGCGCAGGCGCATTGTAAATCACATCTGGCGCATTCAAATTTGCAGGCATCGATGCAGGCAAACCTCTTGAGTTATTAAATCCTAAAAACTCCGTACTTCCAACAGATTGTCCTTGTTGAGATGTAAATGTTGTATTTGTTCTATAGGAAAGTGAACCTGTAACATTTGTAAATTTTCGATCGACGGTACTACGCGTATATATTTTAACCAAAGATCCTGTCATGTCGCCAGGCAAATGATCTGAGCCGGATTTAAATACCAACATACGATCAATCATACTGCTGGGAATCAAATCCAATGCAAAGGCTCTTGAATCAATTTCAGAACTAGGTGCCATAACACCATTCAACATAATACCGTTATAACGGCGATTTAATCCTCGCACCAAAACAAAGCTATTATCAACAACCGTTACGCCCGCCACTCGTGATAAAACTTGAGCAGCATCTCTATCTTGCGATTTAGAAATTTGCTCGTTAGAGATCCCACTTACAACTTCGTCTTGTTTGCGGACTTCTTCAATTACAGCTACTTCTGTATTTGTAGTAGACTTGCCAATAATTTCAATGATGGGCACCTCTTCATCTATTTGTAGATACAATGTTCCAAGATCGGTTGTCTGCCCAGCTACGACTACAACATCTTTATAAATGTGTTCTTTATAGCCAATGTAAGACACTTTGAAATTATATGTCCCAGGTTTAATATTCTGAATTAAAAACACACCATCCATATCGGATTGCGTTCCAATTGAAGGATTTTCTGGCGACGCTACAATAGCGCCAAAGACTAATTCGTTTGTTGTTGAGTCAATTAACACACCTTTTACAGCGCCTGTTTGTGCAACAGAAATGAAAGCCGTTAGAAATGAAATGAGAAATAAGGTGATTGAAGATTTCAACCATTGAGAGGAACGTAGTGTGTGAGTCACGAGCTTGAATTGTAGTTTGATTACCATGCAAAGCTACGGCTGCTATATTACCACATGTTTATGTGCGTGTTAACGGACCATGAAGGGATTGTTACCAAAATGTTACGTACTTGACTTTTGTTAACACAAAAAAAACATAGGGGTAACAATTCAAAAATAATTAAGGCTTTCGTTCTTCCAAATTACCAGTCATACCTGCAGACACAATAAACTTCATGGCTTCTGCACCCGTTATGTTTAAAGGGATTACGTCATCTTTCGGAACAAAAACAATATTGCCAGATATGTTATACGAATGTGGAAAATAGACTGATACCAAATCTTGCATCACCTTAATATTAAATTCATCTCTGGTAACAAAGCCAATTCTGCAGATACCCGAATCGCCTCCCGTTTTCACCATAACGGGATGATCAAATCGCTTCTTTTCGCCAACAATAGCACCAACAACATCTTTGGATGATGAATAAATGATATTTATGAAAGGTATTTTGTAAACATAATTTTCAAGGAAACTAAAGGCGGGCTTTACTAGCAGCATTGAGGTAACGAAACCTGTAACAATTAAAAACACAATTACGATAAGGATACCTACACCTGGTGTTAAGTCTATGCCAAACATAACAGGAATAAATCGGTCAAAGATTCTGAAAATAAAAAATATAATATACACCGTAATAAATATCGGCGTCCAAAATAACAAACCTTGGATAAGATAGCGTACAAATACTTGTATAAGATAGCGTACAAATACTTTCATAGTTTTTCCTTTATTATATATGCTACAAACAATGTGTTGTATGACGAATTAATTCCAAGGGTGTTCAATAATATAATTTTTTACTCGCTCCATAAGCCACATGGGTGTTGATGTTGCGCCACAAATGCCAACTTTGTCGGTAGACTTAATCCAACTCTCTTCGAGCTCACTTTCATTCTCTACAAAAAAACTTTTGCTGTTTTCTTGTTTGCAAACTCCGTATAAGGCTTTTCCGTTCGAACTTTTCTTGCCACTTACAAAAACAATAACATCTACTTCTTTAGAAAATTTGCGTAACTGAGGTTCTCTATTAGAAACTTGTCTGCAAATACTATCGTTCGCATCAAAAGCTTCGCCCGTATTTTGGCCTGCCGCTTTGATGCGTGCTTCAATAAGGTCTTTCATTTTATAAAAACCTTGCGTACTTTTTGTAGTTTGAGAATACAGACTTATAGGTTTTGTAAAATCTATTTTATCTAAATCTTCTTCGGTTGTAATAACAATTGCTTTGTCGCCCGTTTGCCCTGTTAAGCCAATCACTTCTGCATGGCCTTGTTGCCCATATATAACAATCTGACCATCCTTCGCATCAATTGCATCGAACGAAGACTTTACTCTATTTTGCAACTTCAATACTACTGGACAAGAAGCATCTACTAATTCAATATTATTTTCAAGCGCTAATCGATATGTTTCTGGCGGTTCGCCGTGCGCACGAATAAGTACTTTACAATTCGACAACTCTTTTAACTGCTCGTGATTTATTATTTTTAAGCCCTTATTAGCTAGGCGCTCAACCTCCATGCTATTATGCACAATATCTCCAAGGCAATACAATGTTTCGCCCGTAGCCATTTCGTCTTCGGCCATTTGAATAGCAAATTCAACTCCAAAACAATACCCAGAATTTTTATCAATTATTACTTCCATATGGAAAGGGTGTTTTCTTCGATTTGCGTTTAAATATCTTCTAATCGATATTCAAGTTCAATCATTCTACCTATAGCTATATTCATGATGCAATCGACTTGCTCTTCAACAGTAATGTATGTTGTATCAATTTCGTATGCATCCGTTGCTTTTCGTAATGGGGATTCTTCGCGTGTGGTATCCATTAAATCGCGACTTTCAATATTTGCAACAATATCGTCTAGATCTACCATTTGCTTGCGTGCTATTAATTCTTGTTGTCTTCTAAATGCACGCACATGCATATCAGCAACCATAAATATTTTTAATTCTGCGTCAGGGAATACGTGTGTACCGATATCTCTACCGTCCATTACTACACCCCTTTTCTTAGCAAGTCTTTGTTGTTGACTTACTAAGTTTTTGCGAACCTCTGGTATTGCGCTTACTTCACTAACTTTTTCAGACACATACATTTTTCGAATTTCACCCTCCACATTCAAACCGTTCAAGTAGGTTTCGCTTGACGCTGTTTTGCTATTGTAAACAAATGAAATGGTGATGTGGTTCAATGCATCAGAAACTGCTTTGGGATTGGTGCAATTGACATAGTTTTGCAAGAAATATAGCGCTACAGCTCTATACATTGCGCCTGTGTCAAAATAAACATAGCCCAATTTTGCTGCTAATATTTTAGCTGTTGTACTCTTTCCACAAGCCGAATACCCGTCTATTGCTACAATGATCTTTTTCATTTCGGACTTCCTTAACTGTACATCTGCACGGATTGTAAGATGGTGCGATTATTAATTTACAATCCAGTCATCTTAAAACCCGAGCAATAAATTATTTTCCGTGATTGTGACCAGGTTTTGGTTTTTTACCTGTTTTGGGATGCCATGATTGGTTTGAAGCACCACTGCTACAAGAAGACAATACAAATACTACAAGCATACTCGTAACAACCGCTAAGGATAATACCCTTTTCATATTTATTCAATTTAAATTCAATTCGTTTAACAACTTAATTAAAAAGCAGAATATTTATTAATAATTAATGATGTTTCTTGTGCTTCATTTTTGATTCTTTATGCGGCTTAAAGGGTTGACTTTTTGCAGCTTTTTTTTGCTGAATCATGTAACAAGAAGACATACTCTGCATTATGATAGCAATAAAGATATATGTAAGAATCCTCATACTGATTTTATATTTAACATTCTAATTAACAACAACATGAATACAATTCTATCAATTTCAATAATCGTTACAGGGTTTACGTTATTCCACTGCCGCCCAGCTGCCGATGAAGTAAATATACAAAATGATCGATTTAAAGAAGAATATTCGTCAAAAATAGCCGGAATCAATTCATCTACGCTTGTTCAACGTTTTGAATGCCCTTCAAATTACGCACGAAATCAAGTAGATAAAACATCCTTTGAAGCGTGGCTGCGAAATGTATCCCTCGCAGACGCAGGAACTTCGGTACGGTTATTCGATGGGTCGCTAAAACAAAATCAGAATATCCATGCGGCAGTTTTAACATTTGATGTTGGCACAGCAGATTTGCAACAGTGCGCGGATGCAGTCATGCGCCTTCGTGCAGAATATTTATTTCAAAAAAAGGCCTACGATTCTATCGTATTTACATTTACAAATGGCACCAAAGCGTATTATTCAAAATGGAGAGATGGATATAGAGCCAACGTGAGTGGCAACTCCGTTACATGGGTAAAGAAAGTTGCGCGCGATACGAGCTACAACTGCTTTAGAAACTATTTAAATACTGTTTTTATGTACTGTGGCACCTATTCTCTATCGAAAGAGTTAAAAGCTGTTTCAATACACGATATAAAAGGCGGTGATGTGTTTATTCATGGAGGCTTCCCAGGCCATGCGATGATTGTAATGGATGTTGCAATACATGCAACAACGAAGAAAAAAATAGTTATGCTTGCGCAAAGTTACATGCCTGCACAAGATATTCATATTGTAAAAAATCTTTCAAATACTGTTATGAGTCCGTGGTATGAAATGCCTGAGAATGGGGTTTTATATACGCCTGAATGGACGTTTAATGTGGCGGATTTGAAGCGGTTTTGAAAGTTGGTCATATTCATTTGAATAGCAAATTAACATTCAATACCTTATTGAATAAAGCACAGCTTCCGTCGCGGCGAATTGCAAACGCTTTCTGCAAAGCCTATGCAGTAGACCTACTACCATCTCTTATACAACATTGAAAAGAATCATCTACACTTTTATTCGTGACACACTAGACCACAGTGGCAGTTTATCCCTAACCAAGGATAAACAATATTCGTTTTTTGTCGTATATTTATTATTAAGAAGAATATACTATTATACATCCTAATGATATTATTTGCACTGAATGGATGTATTTTAACATCATCTTAAATCATTACCGACATGAAACAATACACCATTGCAATACCAGACGACAAAGAAGCTTTCTTTCAAGAGTTTATGCGCATGGCAGGCATATATGTTATTGATTCCAGCGAAATAGATATTCCGCAGTGGCACAAGGATCTGGTAAGGGAACGTGTTACTTCAGCAACAGATGAAAACATGCTCAATTGGGATGAGGTTAAAAGTAAAATCAAGTTCAGGTAAATGACTTCATTCAAAATCCGTATCCGCAACACGGCATTTGATGACTTACAAGATGCCGTGGACTATTACAGTAGTATCAATACCGAATTAGGCAAACGCTTCTTTAGCATCTTTGAAAATGCTCTTGATATTCTACAAATGAACCCTTATTTCCAAGTGCGCTTCGACGATATCCGAAGCCTTCCACTGCATAAATTCCCCTACTCTATTTACTTTGATGTGAATCAAAAGCACAGTATCATTAACATCTACGCGCTGGTACATCAGGCTGCTGACCCAAATACAATTGCGAAACGAATAAAAAAATAATTGACAACATAGTATTATTGTATATAAAAAAGCTTCGAAGTTCGGAGCTTTTTTATTGCTATGGGTTTTCTATTTTTTTTAAGACGGTGACACCTGACGCGGTTTTTGGGGTGCTTACAAATTACAACTGTAAATCTATATCAGGATTATTCACCAATCTGTAAACCTTTTCCGCCGTGGTTGGTCTTTTCGATCAACCACTCTATGATGTTTGACATTGAATAAGACTTGTCCCTTTTTTGTCTTTTCTTGTCCCTTTTTGTTTACTTTTAGTGTAAACCTATTTCAGGACGAGACACCCTACCAACCAAAGCGCAGTGGTTTTAATTTCGGCAAAAAAAATATCCAGGATCATCCAATTGCACTTTATCTTTCCCTAAAATTACCTTTATAAACTCTTCTTCGCTCTTGCCTATTAGGTCTACTTCTTCATATTTAGAATCAACCCATTTATAGAGTTTACGAACACTCCCGAAATGTTTATATTGTTCTTTGTTGCTATATGTGTAATAAATTGTACTATCACTAACAGTGTTATTTTTAGATGTATAGTGTATAGAAAATAGTCTTTCCCCAGTAAAATAATGAAACCTAACCCACGAATGATTTGACAAAATTTTCTTTGCAATCAGTCCATTTGTATAGTAAGTAAATGAATATAATAATTCACCTTGTCTATATTCTCCTTCGGATTGCAAGCTCCCATCCGAATAAAAATTCTTAAAAGGTCCTTCCCGTTTATCATTTTTGTAATTATATATATGTGTTAATTTCCCAGACGAATCATATAGATTACAATAGCCATCAAAGCCGTTTTGGCTAACTTCTGCCTCATATGTTCCATTGTCGGTAGTTCCAATTACTATTTTTTTTCTCACAAGAAAGAAAAATGATAACAATGCTCAATAAGATTGAAATTCTCATACCTTAAAATTGATTTTTATATATAAATGTTCCAAACTTGAAAGATATGTTTATTTTGGCATCCACATAAGTGAACCTCCTGGGTGTGTTCCGAAAACTGATGTATCGCACAAGCGTTGCCTCTTAACTAAACAACATCAAGATGACGGCTATGGTGTGCCGCAGAACGGGGTGACAGAAGCTATGATTTACTACTTATTTCCAGCCAATAAATACATTACAGCCATCCGCACCGCAACACCGTTTTCTACTTGGTCTAAAATAATCGAGTGTCCGCTATCTGCAACATCGCTGCTTAGCTCCACACCTCTGTTGATAGGGCCTGGGTGCATGATAACAATTTCTTTATTTAATGAATCAAGCAATTCTTTATTGATGCCGTAGTATTGTGCGTATTCTCTAAGACTTGGAAAATATTTGATTGTTTGACGTTCTAGTTGAATGCGCAATACGTTTGCAACATCACACCACATAAGTGCTTTGCGTAAATCAAATTCAACCTTAACGCCTAAGTCTTTAATAAATTTGGGTATCAAGGTAGCAGGACCGCAAACCATCACTTCGGCTCCTTGTTTTTGAAGTGCAAAAATATTTGATAAAGCAACGCGGGAGTGTAGAATATCTCCAAAAATACATACCCTCTTTCCTGCAACGCCCCCTAATTTTTGTTTGATTGAAAAGCTATCTAACAATGCTTGTGTCGGGTGCTCGTGGGTACCATCTCCCGCATTGATAATATTTGCCTTGATGTGTTTGGCTAAAAAATGCGGAGCACCCACACTTGCATGTCGCATGACAATCATGTCGACCTTCATGGCCAATATGTTGTTAACGGTATCCAACAAGGTTTCTCCTTTTTTAACAGAACTTGCCGCCGCAGAAAAATTTATAGTGTCGGCTGATAATCTTTTTTGTGCTAATTCAAATGATAATCGCGTGCGCGTAGAGTTTTCGAAAAATACATTCGCAATGGTTACATCACGAAGCGAGGGCACTTTCTTAATGGACCTGTTTATGACTTCTTTAAATTGTTCTGCAGTTTCTAATATAAGCTCAATATCTTTTGTTGTAAGATCTTTTATTCCTAATAAATGCTTTACGGATAATTGGCTCATGTTATTTTTATTTCTTTATTAACCAGATCAATTCTTTCTTGTCTTCTACTTCTTTAATATCTACAACAACCTTTTCAGAGTCTAAGCACATTACTTCTTTGCCGACATAATTGGGTTGAATAGGTATGTCTCTGCTGTATTTTCTATCAATAACAACTAACAATTCAACGTCTTTCGGTCTACCGAATGCCATCATTGCATCCATTGCTGCACGCACGGTACGGCCAGTATATAAGACATCGTCTACCAAAACAACGCGTTTACCTTCAATTAAAAACGGAACTTTCGTTGCATTTGCTTTTAGTGGGCCATCGTTGCGTCTAAAGTCATCTCTAAAAAACGTGGCATCTAAATACCCGAGATTAATTTTTTTCTTCGTCGCCTTTTCTAATTTCTTGTGTATACGAATACCTGTAGCAACACCTCGAGGTTGTATTGCGAGTATGACCGTATCGGAGAAATCATCGTGGGACTCAATCAACTGTTGACAAAGCCGATCCAACATGATCTGCAATAAATCGTTATCGATTATAATGCGCTTGGACATAAATCTTTGTCTTTAAATTTTACAAATATAGAATTTTTATAGAAAAGTATTGGAATTAAGCGCTTGTTTTTATTCACCAGCCAATTCCATCACAATATTAAACTCTTCTTCTCGAACAGGCTGAACAGATAGTCGCATGGACTTCACTAATGCCATATTTTCAAGACGCTTATCCGCTTTTACCATGGCAAGCGTAACAGCCTTTTTCAATTTCTTAACAGGTGCCACATCAACAACCACCCAATTTGCATCTTCAGTTGTTGGGTCTTGATATGCTTCCTTTACAATCTTCGCTATCCCAACAATCTCTAGGCCTTCATTTGAATGATAAAAAAACAACAAATCACCCTTCTTCATTGCTCTTAAGTTATTTCGAGCTTGATAGTTGCGTACCCCATCCCAAAATGTTTTTTTATCGACCATAAATTGATCGAAAGAGTATTTAAATGGTTCGGATTTGATGAGCCAGTAATTCATGTTCCAGTGTTAAGTGTAGGGTGTAAAGTGTAATCAATACACACGTTCAATTCTACTTAAAATTAACTAAAAAAAGGAAGTTTAGGGCCTATTGTAGATAAAACTAGCATCTTTTTGTCAATGCCTGATATAGGTT
Source organism: Cytophaga sp. (assembly GCA_043729555.1). Taxonomy (GTDB): domain Bacteria; phylum Bacteroidota; class Bacteroidia; order Cytophagales; family Cytophagaceae; genus Cytophaga. Next base: position 74 of record JAYTLG010000044.1, on the reverse strand, counting down.
GACCGTTTTAAAGGCCATTATTCACTTTAAAACGAAACCAAATTATGGCAACTCGTAAACAATTTACCATGAAT
>JAYTLG010000043.1:0-10358 GCA_043729555.1 Cytophaga sp. | reverse complement strand
AACCTGTTTCAGAATTTTTAAAAGAATTTAAAGAAGGCGATAAACGAAAAATAACGATTCGTCATTTATTGACAATGAGTTCTGGTTTGGGTTGGGATGAAGCATACAGCAGTTTGTTTAGTCAAACAACAGAAGCCTATTATGGTACTGATTTGAAAAAACTTGTATTGGAATTGCCAGCCGTAAAACCACCGGGTAAGTATTTTGAATATAAAAGTTGTGATACGGAAATACTTGCATTGATTATAGAACAAGCAACAAGTATGTCGTTGTCCAAATTTTTAGAAAAAGAATTGTGGCAACCTATGGGTGCTTCTGACGCAACTTGGAGTCTTGATCATGAAGATGGGATAGAGAAAGCATATTGCTGCATGTATGCTACACCAAAAGACTTTGCACGCTTGGGTGCTTTGTATTTGTATCAAGGAAATTGGAAAGGCAATCAATTGATTGATTCAATGTATATTTCTCAATCCATAACAGCAACTCGATTGTTAAATCCATTAACCGAACAACCAACAGATTATTATGGATTTCAATGGTGGATATTGCCGAATTATAAAGGACTCTCTGTTTTTTATATGCGAGGAATCTTGGGACAAAATGTGGTAGTTATTCCATCTCTAGATATGATTGTTGTTAGGCTAGGGCACAAGCGCGGTGATAAAGTAAATATGCACTACACCGAAATGTATGCCTTACTAGATGAAGCATTAAAAATGCAAAAATAACGTTCGAAAAAATATTGAGATAAATAAAAAGTCTCCCGCAATATCATATTACGGGAGACTTTTTATTTATCTGTTTTATGTTGTTATTCTTTACTGCTACCTGCAATTGAATCGCGCATGCCTGTATCAGATTGAATATTTTTCATTTTGTAATAATCCATAATTCCCATATTGCCATTTCTGAATGCTTCAGCCATAGACTTCGGAATTTCAGCTTCCGCTTCAATTACTTTGGCTCTTGCTTCTTGTGCTTTTGCTTTCATCTCTTGCTCTAAGGCTACCGCCATTGCTCTACGTTCTTCCGCTTTTGCTTCAGCAACTTTTAAATCTGCATTTGCTTGATCAATTTGTAGTTTCGCACCAATGTTTGCACCTACATCGATATCCGCAATATCAATCGATAAAATTTCAAATGCGGTACCCGCATCTAACCCTTTTTGCAATACCAGCTTTGAAATTTTATCCGGGTTTTCCAGTACTTCTTTATGTGATTTAGAAGAACCGATTGAAGTTACTATCCCTTCACCAACACGAGCAAGAATTGTTTCCTCGCCTGCACCACCGACCAATTGAGCAATGTTGGCACGAAGCGTTACACGTGCTTTAGCTATTAATTGAATGCCGTCTTGGGCAACTGCCGCTACGTTTGGCGTGTTGATTACTTGTGGGTTTACAGATGTTTGAACAGCTTCAAATACATCTCTGCCAGCTAAGTCAATAGCAGTAGCTTGTTTGAATGTTAATGCAATGTTTGCTTTATCCGCAGAAATCAATGCCTTGATTACCGTTGGCACATTACCACCTGCTAAAAAGTGGGTCTCCAAATCATTAGCCGTTAACGAAATACCTGCTTTCGTTGCCGTAACCAATGATTCAACAATAATTCTTGGTGGCACTCTACGAATGCGCATAAAGATTAACTGAGCCAATCCTATGCGTACACCTGAGAATATAGCCATAATCCAAAGATTGAATGGCACGAAATACATAAAAAAGAAAAAGCCGATTACGACTAACCCAACACCAATTAATAGTTCCATAAGTATACGTTAAGATTCAAAATTTTCAACAATTATTTTCAAGCCTGTTATTTGTATAATTTTGATGTCAGCTCCCGCATCAAGGTAATGACCCAATGTTTGTACTTCGTATTCAACATCATTAAACAGTGCTTTTCCAACAGGTCTTAACACGGATTTCGAAATGCCAATATCGCCGACTGTTAATTTGTCTAATGTATGTTCGTTTACTTTGTTGGTAAGCGTGTCGTTTAAGGCAACACCCGACCAAACATCGTATTTTAAAATGATGTAGAAGAATATTGCAATCAATAGAAGTGAGGCGCCCAATGCGATATGGCCTGCAGGGTTGCCTGCTTCTAAATAAATTTTAACAATACCTAAGATACAACATGCTGCACCTATAAATCCAATAAAAGTAGTTCCTGGGATAAAGATTACCTCTATCACAATCAATGCTAATCCAATGAATATAAGTATGAGTGCAAATGTCATATGTTAAATATACGAAATTAGTTCGTTAATAAGCACGTGCAAATAATACGCGTTGTGCAGAAGGTTTTCCAGTTACCATACATACGCCAGGTCCAGTTGATACGTCTAATGGAATACAACGAATGGTTGCTTTAGTTTCCTCTTTAATACGCTCTTCGGTTTCTGGAGTGCCGTCCCAATGTGCTAGTATAAAGCCTGGTGTTTCATCTAACATCTTTTTAAATGTATCGTAATCGTCGGCTGTATATGTGCTAGCTTTTCTAAAGGCTAAAGCTTTATGATAGATATTGTCTTGTATTTCTTTTAACAAGGCTTCAATCCTTTCGGCCAAACCTTCTTGAGGTACAGTTATTTTTTCTTTTGTATCTCTGCGCGCTAATTCAACTGTGCCATTTTCTAAATCTCTTGCTCCAATTGCAATTCTTAGAGGAACACCTTTTAATTCATATTCTGCAAATTTAAAACCAGGCGAAAATTTATCGCTGTGATCAAATTTCACGCTGATATCTTTTGTTTTTAATGTTGCAATAACCGGTTTTAATTTTTCTTCAATTAAATCTAATTGTTCTGCAGTTTTAAAGATAGGAACGATGACTACTTGAATGGGAGCCAATAGTGGTGGCAAAACCAAGCCTTCATCATCTGAGTGTGCCATGATTAATGCGCCCATCAAACGTGTGCTTACGCCCCATGAAGTACCCCAAACATATTCTAAGCCACCTTCTTTTTTTGCAAATTTTACATCAAATGCTTTTGCAAAATTTTGCCCTAAAAAATGTGACGTGCCTGCTTGTAGTGCTTTCCCGTCTTGCATTAATGCCTCAATACAATATGTTTCTTCAGCACCAGCAAAACGTTCGTTCGCAGATTTAATACCTCTATGTACATGCATGGCCATGTAGTTTTGAGCAAAATCTGCATATACATTTATCATTTGTTCAGTTTCATCAATCGCTTCTTGCTTTGTAGCATGTGCGGTATGGCCTTCTTGCCATAAAAACTCCGTTGTACGCAAAAATAAACGTGTGCGCATTTCCCAACGTACAACATTTGCCCATTGATTGATTAACAAGGGTAAGTCGCGGTATGATTGAATCCAATTTTTATAAGTATTCCAAATAACAGTTTCGCTTGTGGGACGGATGATTAATTCTTCATCTAATTTTGCTTCCGGATCTACAACAATACCTTTTCCGTTCTCATCATTTTTCAAACGGTAATGTGTTACCACAGCACATTCCTTGGCAAAACCATCAACGTGTGCAGCTTCTTTACTTAAATAAGACTTTGGTATGAACAATGGGAAATATGCATTGCTATGTCCAGTATCTTTAAATTTTTTATCTAATACTGCCTGCATTTTTTCCCAAATAGAATAGCCATATGGCTTAATAATCATACAACCTCTAACGGGGGCGTTTTCTGCTAAATCGGCTCTTTTTACTAATTCATTGTACCATAACGAATAATCTTCGCTGCGTTTTGGCAATCCTTTACTCATCTTATTACTTCATTGTGAATGTTATACAAAGATAGTTTTTTTGTGTTGTATTCACATCTATTCGTTGTTATTATTGATTTGAGCCTTAAAAAGCGTAGATTTGTGTAAGTCTGAATCTAAGCATGAGAGGAGTTTTAACGGTTTGTTTTTTTATCAGTTGTGTGTTCGCCTCAAGGGCAGATAATACAACTATTTCACTAGCAGTAGGCGATAAAGCTCCTGATTTTTCTGTGCTTGATGTCGCAGGGAAATCGATTACATTATCTTCTATGAGCGGTAAAATTGTCTTGCTTAATTTTTGGACATCTACGTGCTCGCCTTGTCGTACCAATCACCCTTCATATTCTCAAATCTATCATTCGTATAAAAATTTAGGATTTGATATTGTAAGTATTTCGTTAGATACTAAAAAAGACCAATGGTTAAACGCTTCTCGATTGGATCGTATCGATTGGCCCAATAACGGTGTTGATTTGGCAGGTTGGACTAGTAAACTCGTAAAACTATATGATCTAAAAAGTGCGCCAGCTACTTTTTTAATTGACGAAGAAGGTACAATTCTATATATCAATCAAGATGTAATTGCCTTGGAACAAACAATACATTATTTGATTTTTGATCAACCTCGTTTCTATCCAGCAGTTACATCAGATAAAATATATTTTAATGTCTTGTCAAAATACAGCGTTGTAAATATAAATGGAGCTACTGTCTTAAAAGGTCGTGATAAAGAAATTGCTGTTGGTAGTTTGCCATACGGTGAATATACGTTGTTGTATGAAAACAAAAGTGCAAGATTTTTAAAAATTAGCCCAATATTACCACCTGTAACCTTTTATCCTACAAGGGTTGAAGATATGGTGACCTTATCTAAGGAATCTGATTATTATATTTATAATCAACGAGGAAAGCTTGAATTTAAAGGGAATGGCACATCAATCGATGTTTCAAAATTGCCATTAGGGGTTTATTATTTGTCGGTGAATGGCACGGTTCAAACTTTTTTTAAGAAATAAATTTTTCTTTTTTTAATTGCTTCAGCAAGTCTTCAGGTTTTAATTTATTTGTATTGCAAATGATGCGAGCTTGTTCGTAATAAGGCGCTCTTTCTTTGTATTTAGTTTCAATAAAATCGACAACTTGCTTGTGTGATTTTCCTTTTAACAGAGGCCTATTTTCACCACCTTGGCCAAACAATCTATTTACTAATTCTTCTACTGTAGGATTAATATAAATCGTTAGTCCATGTTTTTTCATTTCTGTTATGTTGTCAAAATAACAAGGTACACCACCGCCCGTAGAAATAATTGTGTTTTTAAGTTCGAATGTATCGTGAAGAATGGAATGTTCTAATTCTCGGAAATAATTCTCTCCGTTACCAGCAAAAATCTCTTCAATTGTTTTTTCTTCTTGAGCACAAATAACATCATCCATATCGAAATAGCTGTAATTTAACTTTTGCGCAAGGGACTTTCCAATTGTTGATTTTCCTGAGCCTGGCAGGCCTATTAGGTAGATAAGCATAAGAAATATTATTTGAGACGTACTCTGGGATCAATCATTGCGTAGAAGATATCTACAAAGATATTGGTGATAATAAATACAAGAGCAACAAATATCGTTGCACCCATCACAACTGGAAAATCTAAACTTAACACGGCATTAATGGTAACCGAGCCAAGTCCTTTCCATCCGAAAATACTCTCAACGAAAAACGCACCAGCCATTAACGATGCCAACCAACCAGATACCGCTGTAATTACAGGGTTTAATGCATTTTTTAAAGCATGTTTAAAGATGATTGAGTAATAACCCAAACCCTTCGCACGTGCTGTTCGGATATAGTCTTGAGACAATACTTCTAACATTGAACTACGTGTGAGTTGAATGATAATAGTCATAGGACTTAATCCTAAAGTGATGGTAGGTAGAATTAAGTTTTTCAATTTTAATTCACGATCACCAAAAATATTATTCTCCCATAAACTTCCAGATGCATTTAGGCCCGTATAGTCTGATAGTAAATCACCAAAAACCATAGCCATTAAAGCTCCAAATACAAATGAGGGCATTGATATACCGATAACGGAAAATGTAATGATGCTATGATCCAAAAGGCTATTTTGTCTCATGGATGCAAATACGCCTAGTATAATTCCTACGATGGTAGCAAATACCATAGCCGCCAACGCCAGCCAAAAAGTACCTTCTACATTTTCAACAATGATTTCACTTACTAATTTATTGCTTTGAAACGACCGACGTAGATAAGGAGTTTTCCATACAACAACATTTTTTCCAAGATGTATGAGTGGCGTATAATTGTATTTTACTTGGTTGCGAGGTAAATCCTCGTGCACAGACAATGCCGATAAATCATTTATATAATGAAAGAGTTGTTTGTGAACAGGTAAATCTAACCCCAATTCTTTTGCAATAGCTTCACGCGTAGCAACATCTGTACGTTGTCCCGCCATCATGTTCACAGGGTCTCCTGGTAGAACATTGAAAATGAAAAATACCACCACAACCGCTCCTAGTAATACTAGAAATCCATATAAAATTCTCTTTATAAGGAATTGAATCATAAAAAATTACTGAAGTGGAATGTTTGAGTAATCAATTCGAATGAATTTGTTGAAGCTTATGCTATTTATCATACTGATTTATTTGTGTAAAGGTTTTGCAAACCCCAATTTAATTAAACAAAATACAGAATAATTAATCATGTCTTGGTAGTTCGCATCAATACCTTCAGAAATGATGGTTTTGCCTAAGTTATCTTCAATTTGCTTAACACGCAATAATTTCATTAAAATAATATCTGTAATGGAGCTTACGCGCATTTCTCTCCATGCTTCACCATAATCATGGTTTTTTTTCATTAAGAGGTTCAAGGTGGCCGTAACATGTTTGTCATAGTGTTCAGATACCATCTCTGGAGATAGATCCAAACTGTCGGTATCCTTCATTTCCATTTGAATCAAGGCAATAATCGAATAATTGATAATACCTTTAAATTCATCGGAGATGTCTTCTTGAACCAACATCGTGCCTTTGTCTTGAATGGATCGAATACGTTGCGCCTTAATAAAAATTTGATCCGTTATAGAAGGAAGGCGTAGGATGCGCCAAGCAGTTCCATAATCGGTCGTTTTATCAATAAATACTTTTTTACAGCGTTCGATTACCGCCCTGTATTCTTCTGCAGTTTGTTGCATCTGTATGAATTCGTAATTTAGAGTCTTATATTTATGAATGATGTATAGCTCGAAAGATTTTAAAGATACATTTTTTTACAGAAAAAAAACATCTTCTGCTAGAGGAAAACTTATCGACTGGACTAAGCCGATGGTGATGGGGATCCTAAATATTACCCCAGATTCCTTTTTTGACGGTGGGAAAAATGATACGGTTGAAGCAGCGTTTACGAAAGCGGAAGAGATGATTTTAGCAGGTGTTGATATCATCGATATTGGAGGATATTCATCTCGGCCTCATGCAATTGATATTTCGATCGAAGAAGAAATATCTCGTATTGATCCTGTTATACGTAAAATAAGACAGGCATATCCATCAATTTTATTATCTGTCGATACGTTTAGATCGGAGGTTGCAAGGGTTGCAATTGAAAGCGGCGTGGATATGGTTAATGACATTACAGGAGGGATTTACGACGAAAGAATATTTGAGATAGTGGCAAAAGCACAAGTAGTATATTGTTTGATGCATATGCGAGGTACACCTCAAACAATGATGAACCAAACCAACTACGCTGATGTAGCGTTGGAAGTTGTTGATTTTTTAGCAAAACAAATTAAACGAGCTCGAGATATTGGTGTTCGGGACATAATTATAGATCCAGGATTTGGTTTTGCAAAAACTCAAGATCAGAACTTCGAATTATTTAAACAATTAAATCTCTTGCGAATTCTTGAGTTGCCAATACTTGTGGGTGTTTCTAGAAAATCAATGATTTATAAAACATTAGAGACAGATGCTACTCAGGCATTAAATGGAACAACCGTTTTACATACTATTGCATTGCAAAATGGAGCAACTATTTTACGCGTACACGATGTAAAGGAAGTTAAGGAGATAATTGCTCTGTTAAAGAATCTGTAATTTCTTCATTTTAATATTCTAAAACATCATTCTTTTTCAATACCTTTACTGTAATGAGATTCTTATTTCAACTTTTCTTTATTGAAATATCTTGGATAGACATTTTAGATATTTTAGTCGTATCCATAATAATTTATAAACTATATAAATTATTAAAGGGCGGTGTTGCCGTTAAAATATTTTTAGGGGTTTTGATTGCCTATGCGATCTATTTGATTGTTAAAGCATCGGGCATGGAATTGCTACGTACAATCTTGAGCCAATTTATGGGCTTAGGATTATTAGCTGCATTTATTTTATACCAGCAAGAGATACGGAAATTCTTACAATTGCTTGGCAAATCCTCGCAAAACCACAATCTAATCACAGATTGGTTTTCTAAAACGAAGACAAATGCAAAATCAGAGTTGAATTTAGCGCCCATAATTGATAGTATTAAAATCTTTTCACAAACAAATACTGGGGCATTAATTGTTTTTGGAAAAACTTCAGAATTGAAATTTTATGCAGAGTCTGGGGATACCTTAGATGCAGAATTAAGTAAGCGACTTTTGATTTCAATATTTCAAAAAAATAGTCCCTTACATGATGGTGCGGTTATCATAACTGGCGGTAGAATTGTTGCTGCAAGATGTATCATACCAGTATCCGAAAATGACAATATTCCCGCACATATGGGCTTAAGGCATCGTGCTGCAATTGGATTGACAGAAGTTACAGACGCTGTTGTATTGGCAATCTCAGAAGAAACAGGAAGTGTTTCGATTGCCTATAATGGAGAAATTTATTACAACTTAAACAAAAGCGAATTAAGAGGGAAACTTCGTTCGTTTATGTATGATAACGATACTCAAATAGCAGAAGAAGTAAAAAATATCCGCTACGAAAGTTCACATTAAGACTTAACGAAGCAAGTATTTTTTTCTTGTTTCATTCATTAAAAATTTTTTTTGTTCGGTAAAAGAATTTGGGTGCATTTGCTCGAATTCTTCTTTCCACAAATTCCAACGTAGAGGCTCATTTGCTAAAAACGCAGCAGAGTCAATCTTTTTTTTGATGCAATATTCTTCAAATGTCATGGATACAAGATTACGAAAAAGAACTAGACCTAAAAAATGAGGTACTGTTTGAAGTGTTTTCTATACTATTTCTAGTATAAATGTATGGAATTCCTTAAATCATTCATTTTTAGGTTTATATGTATTAAAATGCGCTGCTATGGGTTACTTTTTCGAGATTAATATATATATATATACTTGTAGCTAACTATTGAGTAATCTTTGATATTATACAATTATTTGTATAAAAATAGTACTATATAGTGAAAAAACATGTAATAAATTGTGGTGTTTAATTAAAAAATTTGTAATTTGACCACTGAATACTAATTATATATATTCAATAATAAACTATTATCCATATGAAAAGGCTTTTACTAAGTTTAATTTCAATTTTTACGATTGTGTTTGCATCTCAAGCAACAACCTATACGGTTACAAGCAATGGAGATACAGGCGCTGGTACGCTACGCCAAGCATTGGCTGACGCTGCAAATAATGTTGGTGGGGCTGGTCCGCACAAAATTATTTTTAGCTCAGCAATGACGATTACATTAAATAATAGCTTGTCTATTTATAATGATGCTGATTTTAACAATTTAGAAATAAATGGTTTTGTTGATGCTGTTGCAGGTCCAGATGTAATTATTAAGGGTTCATCTGCTTGTGGTCAAAGAGGGTTTGATATTAGTGCATCAATAACAAACATGAAATTTTATGGTTTAGTTTTCCAAACATTAGAATATGGAATTTATTTTTCTGCCAATTCTAGTGGAACGGTAAATGGAACAATGATTCAAGGATGTTTTTTTGGGACAAATTTATTAGGAACTTCAATTGCTGGAACAACAATATGTAAAAGTGGTATTCAATTAATTAGGACTTCTTCTATTCAAATTGGAGGATTTGGCACGGCACTAGCAAATGGAGCAGGTACAGTATCTAACAATAGCGAACGTTGCCTATTTGGTGGTAATGCATGGAATAATGATTCGGAGTCTCATGCAGCAATAAATATAGATGATAATAGTAATAACAATCAAATTACGAATTGTTATATAGGTGTAAATTTAGCGGGTAACGCAGTATTAAACATAGGTGATCCTGCACAAAAATGGGCTAGATTTAAGAGTGGTATTCGAATGAATAATAGCTCTACTGGTACGGTGATAGATCAAAATGTAATTTCTGGCGCTGTTGGAGCAGGTATTTTTGTTGATGCGAATTGCAATAATGCTATTATTAAAGGCAATAAAATTGGGACAAATGCTGCCGGTACTTCTGGTTATAATGTTACTACTCCTGCAAATTCTTTTGGAAATCAAGGAGCTGGTATATATTTAAACAGAGTTTCTGGAATTATAATTGGATACAATGGAGGTAATATTGCAACCGAACGAAATATTATTTCAGGTAATGGAGGTGCTGA
>JAYTLG010000042.1:0-3656 GCA_043729555.1 Cytophaga sp. | reverse complement strand
AAATGAATGTTTGTCCGGCCGAGAATCCTCTGCCTTCATAGCGTACATGATACCCCACCAACTCTGCCTGTACTGTTTTTCGTTTCTCTAATTCACTTGCCGTACGGTGGTAGCCTGTTTCGGAAATCGATTGGATACTTAAATTATAACTGCTGGTGTCTATGCGGGCGTCTTCCTTGGTGTTCGAATAGAAACCTGTGCATGAAATGTGTTTGGTGAATTGATACGTTGAACTTATACCAAACAACCTGCCGTACTCGGTGCTGCTACCAACGGGTATGATGCTGCGACCCGATTTTCTTAGTGTTGTAATGGTCTCAGATCCTTTACCAGCATAAAATCCTGCACCCATCAACAAGCCTTGTCCGAATTGCAAACGTTGCGTACCAACGGTTATGTGTTTCCATTTTTTTGACGGTTGATAATGTAGATAGAAATTAATGTTGTCGAAACCATAATATTTTTTTTGTGTACTCCAGGTAATTTGTTCGCCTGCATCTTTTTCAACACAAATACCCATACGAATTTTGTTTGGGATGCAGGTTTGAAAGCGAATCGATACCCGATCGCCATTACCCATCCATGTTTTTGGACTGCCTGCTTGTGCGGCGCCATACCGAATCAGTAACATGCTTTGTTCTTTTCCATAAAAATTTTGAAGCACATGTGTACTAAATTGATTGTTATTGCATACAAAACAGATTTTTAAGATGTTAAATGTTTGTTCGTTCATCGATGGCAATATTTGAAACTCGTGTAGGTTGACGATGGGACCGTAGTTTGTACAATATGTTAGTATTTCTTTGATTTGAATTTCAGTTAGAAATCCCAAACCCAACAACATGCCTTCGTTCATTTTATTGATGTCGAATGGGTTTTTTATAAGCACTGATAAATTTTCTGCGGCTTCCGTATTGGTTTCATTCATGGCATCGTTGGCACTATAATTATCTAGTATACCCGATTCTTCTAATCCATTTTGTGCATTGGATTGAAATGTTATCAGATAAAAAAGTAGTAAAAGGATTGGCTTCACGATTTTTTATGAAAAGGAACTAAAATAGAAAGTTGATGTCGCGAACCCAATGGATATTGCCATGCAAGACTGTAATCGATTGAAAGATGTTTGTTGCTAAAACCACCGCCAGCTGTAAATCGCATTGGATTAAATTGCAAACCACTGCGTAAATAAAAATGGGTATGAATTTTATATTCAATACCTGTACGAAGATTGATGTTGCTATTGCTTTGTTTCACAAGGTCGCTATACAACAATACTTCGGATGATATTTTATAAAGTGCACCCACTTGTATGCGAATGGGAAGTGTTTGATTTTTATTTTGTGTGTTGCTAATATTGTTGATGTGCAAGCCTACTTGTACCGATTTGTTGATCGACATGGTTCCGCCAATATTGATAATGGGATGCGTTTCTCGATAGGTGTCGCCTGCAATCCGTTGCCATAAAATAACGCTCATCCCTAGGTTGTAGGCGCCGATGGCATGCGCGGCGTGTATGCCAATTTGCTGATCGTTGAACCATTGATAGCCGAGTTTGTTTACATGCACACCAATGCGTACTTTCTGTTTGATGGGCACAAGTATGCCCGCAGAAAAATTATGTACTTCATTTAAACCATACAAGTATTCGTTGTTGATGAAAGCGCTTGTATTTTTCACATGCGCCATACCTGCGGGGTTGATAAAAAGCGACCAAGCATTGGTATCGGCTATGCACGTATTTCCTAGCGCGCGAGTGCGTGCACCCACCGAAAAATCTTGTGCGAAAGCATGTGTCATTCCCCAAAAAATAAATACCAGGAGTATCAATCGAGCTCGTATATTCATAGCTTATTTTAAAAAACTGTTCAAATAAAAGCATATTTATGTAGCTCTAATAACTTGTGTTTATTTCTTAGCTATTGTTAAGAATCCTATTCATTATTAGGATATTATGCCTCAAAATAGTAGTGGTGTACCAGAGTACATTTTCTTCAAAATGAATTTCAATTGCAGGTGGGCCTTCCTTTTAGATTCGTTTGGCTTTAATTATGGCCTATTTATCTCTATTATCTCAGCAATTTTTTGTATTTTACTAAGCAATAGCACGATCAAACTATACGTATTATGTTTCGATATTTAAGTTTATTTATTCTTTTCTTTTTTGTGTTTACTTCAAATGCGCAAGTAACAAAAGAGTATTACGACGATACTAAAATTGTTAAAGCCGAAGGTAATTTGGTAGATGGCAAACGCAATGGATTGTGGAAATCCTATTATTCGTCGGGGGCAATTGAAGCCAGAGAAAATTACACCAACAATAAATTCAACGATTCGGTTGTGTATTATCATCCCAATGGAAAAATTTTCATTCAGGGTTTTTACATTCAAGGTAAAGAAGAAGGGAATTGGAATGAATTTTACAACAACGGACAACAATCTGTAAAAGCAATTTTTAGTGCTGGTAAATTGAACGGTGCATATAAAGAAAATTATGCCAACGGAAAGGTCTCTATTGATGGTGCATATAAGATGGATGAAAAAGACGGTGTTTGGAAAGAATATTATCCAACAGGTCAATTAAAAATTGATGGTATTTTTGAAGTCGGTTCTAAAAAAGGAAATTGGAAAGAGTATTATGCAAATGGTGTCGGGTATCACGCATCGGTTTACGTTGCTGGTAAAATTGAAGGTGCAGTGTTTTGGAATTTTCAAACTGGGAAACCACAAATAACTGGACAATATGTACAGGGAAACATGCAAGGTGTGTGGAAGGAAAATTATTTGAATGGGAAAACGAAATCAATATCTACTTATGTCGATAGTTTAGAGCAAGGTTTGTTTGAAGATTATTCAGAAGCAGGTATTAAATTGTTTTCAGGTTATTACAAAGCAGGACAGCCAGATAGTACGTGGATATATTATTACGATAATGCTACAGGTTCTAAAAAAAGTGTTGAAAATTGGAAGATGGGCAAACTGCAATCAGCTCCTGAGTTTTATTCAGAAGTGGGTGTAGCCCTTGATGCAGGTACGCTTAAAGATGGTACTGGTACACGAAATATCTATTATCCCAAAGGGGCATTGCTGGTGGATATTCCGTTTGAAAATGGTGTTGAAAATGGTTTGGCTACGAGCTATTATGAAAACGGATTTATCAAAGCGGAGTTGTTTTATGTGCATGGTGTACAAGAAGCTGTGATGCGCGAATACTATCCTACAGGTACCTTGGCAGCAATAATTACCTACGAGAATGGGGTTGAGTCTGGTGCTTATAAGCAATTCAGAAAAGATGGTGTATTGTCGGTTTATGGTTTTTATAAAAAAGGTCTTGAAGATAGTGTGTGGTTCGAATACCATGCGAATGGAAAGGTATTTAGTGAAGGTTATTTTGTAAATGGGATTAAAGAAGGCGATTGGCTTGAACATTATGATAACGACACCCTAGCGTCTAGAGGTTTTTATGAGAATGGTAAAACAGTTGGTTTGTGGCTCGACTATTATCCTACTGGAAAGCTAATATCTGAAGGCTATTATGTAAAGGGCATGAAAGAAGGCTTTTGGAAAAGTTATCATTCAACTGGTAAAGTTTCTATGGAAGGGAATTTTGTGCAAGGCTATGAAGAAGGACCTTGGAAAATTTATTATGAAACCGG
>JAYTLG010000041.1:0-7820 GCA_043729555.1 Cytophaga sp. | reverse complement strand
GAATGAGCGTTACGCTTAAATCTTGCATAGGATATCGGCAGCTTTTAGTAAGGTTTCATCTTTCTTCGCAATACAAAAACGAAGAATCTTGTGATCTGTTTTATTCTCATAAAAAACAGAAACGGGTATCGATGCCAATCCAAAATCACGTGTAATACGTGCTGCGAAATCGATATCGTTTTCGGTTGAAATATTTTTATAAGAAAGCAATTGAAAATAGGTTCCACTTGAAGGTAGCACTTCCCAACGACTTTCTGTTATGTACTGTAAAAACAAATCGCGTTTTTTCTGAAAGAATGCAGGCAAGGAATCATACTGACTTGCGTCTTTCATATAATCTGCAACAGCCAATTGCATGGGCGTTACAGGTGCAAAAGTATTGTATTGATGTACTTTCTTAAACTCCGTCATCATGGCCGCAGGTACCAAGCAATAGCCCAAGCGCCAGCCAGTAACATGATAGGTTTTACCAAAGGAGCCTATTACAAACGCACGTTCCTTTAAATCGGAATAACTGCTCAAGCTCAAATGTTTCTTCCCATCAAACACAATGTGTTCGTACACTTCGTCGCTCAAAACGTAAATATTAAATTCTGCTACAAGCTTTTGCAATTCTATAATGTCGGCTTCAGTAATGATTGTACCAGTAGGATTGTGCGGCGAATTGATGATGATGAGTTTTGTGCGCGGCGTAATCTTGGAACGAATCAATTCCCAATCGTATGTAAAATCAGGGTACGTTAATGGTACAAATACTGCCTTAGCCTTGCTCAATTCAATGGCTGGCAAATACACATCAAAACAAGGTTCAGGAATAATAACCTCATCTCCCGCATGCAAGATAGCTGTAAGAGCTGTATAGCATGCCTCTGTAGCCCCGCAGGTAATGGTTATTTCTGTATCTGGATTGTATAATGCACCATATAGACTATCAACTTTTTCGGCAAGATTGATGAGTAAAGGTCGCACACCAGCCAAGGGTGCATACTGATTAAAACCTTTCAGCATATAGTCGTGCACCAGTTGAATCAGTGTTTCGGAAGGTGCAAAATCTGGAAAGCCTTGTGCAAGATTCACCGCATTGTGTTGCTGCGCCAATGCCGACATAGTCGAAAAAATATTAATACCTACATCTGGCAATTTTGATTCGAATGTCTGTTGCATGTTGTTTCATTTAATCAACGCTTATGCGGATGCAAAATCTTCAATACGGACTTTGCATTAATGGAACACCCACAGGAAGTACAAACAGCGTTGCATCCACAACCATCTCCTTTGCTTCTGTAGCTATGCTGGTTATTGTAAATTGTTCCGTTTCAATAATCATCTTTAAGGGCAATGCTTTAGACTTAGACAAATAATCTGCATAATTGCCATACAAATGTTTTGCAAACAATTTAGGATCAATTTTAAACTTCGTATTGAAATAATATTTTTGAACGCCCGACACACACGTCAAGGTAAGTTCGTCGCAGGTATTTCCCAATATTACTAGAACGGCTTTTTTCAATTGCACTTTAATAATTGAATCTCCGTTTACGCTTGCGTCTGTCCACAAAATAGATTTCGAACTTGACAATTTCGTATACATTTTATTGTCTTGGTTCAAATAGGTTTGCCATACAAGCAAGGTGCCATTTGATATAATTTTATAATCCCCACCTTTAATATAATATTCTTGCGTAGAGCCAAACATATTCGACCATTGTTCGTTCGAGACATTGGTGTTTTTTGTTACAAACGAATTTGTATATACAATCTTCCCTTCAAAATTTTGACCAAATCCAGTAACAGAAAAAACTGTTAAAAAGAAAACAACTAAAATATTTCTCATAAATCTATTTGTAAAAGTATTAAAACTGTTTATTATGAATGTGTACCATTCGTCGGACTACAAAAAAGTGGCCTGACGAATAATGTTAATCGAACAGTCGTCCGACGACTATTTAATATTGAATATGAATCACGATTACTTTTTAATTGGAAATTTCATACGATAGGTTGCATCGCAATCGCCTTTGCTTATATTCATCAACTTCCCTTTAAGCAACCGTTTTTTAATGGAAGATAAATAATCAACAAACAAGACACCTTCGATGTGATCGTACTCGTGTTGAATGACACGTGCTACCATGCCGTCATACTCTTCTACATGCTCTTTCCAATCGGCATCGAAATAATGAATGCGTAAATTTGGAGGGCGATATACATCGGCACGCACACCAGGAATACTCAAACAACCTTCTTCATACGGCCATTCGTCGCCCCATTCTTCTTCTATCGTTGGATTAATAAATACTTTACGAACCGCAGCTATTTCTTCATCTTCAAATACAGCAGTATCAATAATAAAAAAACGAATATTCAAACCTACCTGTGGAGCTGCCAAACCAACACCACGTGCATTTTCCATGGTCTCAAACATGTCTTCGGTTAATTTGACAACATCCAAGCTTCCCTTTTCAATATCGTTGGCCACTTTCTTCAACACAGGATCCCCGTAGGCCACAATTGGATAAATCATATATTTAGTTGGTATTTTACTCAAATATACGATTTTTTGTGAAAAGCTGAAAGCCAAAGGCCTAATGCGGAGGGCTTAAAGCTAGTAGCATTAACTAAATATACGAGAGGTGAAATGCTTCACAAAGAACGTCTTCGGCGTTAGACTTTTAGCCTTCGGCATTAGGCTCCGGCTTAAAAATCATCGTCACCGTACCGTTCTGCTTTTGCTCCATGAACGACTGTAAAATAATGGTCGCGCTAATCTTATCAACATTGGCTTTGTCTCTACGGTCTTTCTTACTCATGCCACCAGCAATCATGGTATCTAAAGCCATTGAAGAAGTAAAACGTTCGTCTACGCCGTAAATAGGTGTTTCAGGAAAAGTTTTTTTTATGAGATTAATGAATGCTTTTACATTTGCGGCATTCGACGATTCTTCGTTTTTCAAGGTGCGTGGTAGGCCGATAACAAAGGTTTCAACGGCTTCTGTTGTTAGATATTTTTTTAAATAAACAATAACATCTTTGGGATGTACGGTGTCTAAAGAGTTTGCTATAATTTGCAAGGGATCGGTACTTGCAATACCAATCCTTTTAGTGCCATAATCAAATGCTAAAATACGCGCCATTAAAATGCTTTAATAGATTCAGCTACAAACTTGGCCACTTTAGCTTCAAGTTCCAAGGCTTTCGGAAACAATACTTCGTTTTCAATGCGAGCGTGTAAAAACAAATCTGTTTCAAGCGATTTCAATTCACTGAAAATTACTTTCAAGTCTTTATCGTCAATACCTTTTACCGAGTAGTTATTGGTCAAATCACGTATGCCTTTCATTTCATCGTCATCATCTTGGTGATGCGATGCCATCTTACGAATGGAATACTTACTCATCAGTTCCAACATCACTGCCTCATCAAATACACCTTCGTTGGCTGTATATAGTTTCTGTATGTAATAAAACAAGGAATCTTCTTCGTGGTAAATATGCTTAATAAAATCTTCGGTTACATACGGGAAAATTAATTTCAAATCGTGTGTTAATTTCCCTGAATCTTCTAGACGTGCTATTAACATAGAGATGAAAGGAATTTTTTCTTTGATATAAATGTAATGTGCATGTTTTAAATATTCTACAATAGCATCTACTTGGAACGGCTTAAAAAAAACAGGTCCGGGCAATTCAACTGCATGCAACTCCTCTACTTTACGACTTAGTTGTTCAGCAGTAATGCCTGCTTCATTTAAGACAAGATTTAAGGAAGACTCTTTGTAATCACAATACGTTACACCTAAAAAAAACAAGGCGCGAGCCAAGACAAAATCCTTATCAATAAGCTCTTGTACGTTTTTATGTAATTCAATATGCTGCATAACAAATCCGAGTTAGGTTCTTTATAAATATATCAATTTAATGTACTAGTAACAATGACAAACATCATCATATTTATAAACATTGCAACGTAACTATTGATACAATGCGTTAATCGCCATCTGTATCGCCATATGAAATTAATATTCCCACAGCCGACGCAAAATCAACTTTCAATAAAGTTAACAGGTTTTGAGTTTCATTATACGCTTCAACAACTTTTTGTTTGCCAATTGGGTCTTGAACGGCATCAGATATAGGCTCCCCGATTGCGTTTAATTTGGTTTGCACCAAATTCAATTGATACTTAATTTGAGTATCCAAAGCTGCTCGATCAATCGCAATTAAATAATCATCAAAACCATATCCATCAACACCTGTTGTGGAAATCCCCATGTATAATGTACGTATCGATTCAATACTCGCAAGCAGCAATACCATTGATGATTCCGAATAATAAGCTTCGCATTTGGAAGGGTTCACAACATTGGGATCAATAACCGTATTTTGAGAAATGTTTAGTGGAATTCCCAATTTGAAATTTTTACAATTTTCAATATCATATACCATCATATTTATGGTTTGCGATGTAGAACTTCCCAAATCTAAACCCGTATTATTTCTGTATAAATTATTAAAATTAGAACCGCCTGTAGTCCAATTTGAAGAAGCCGTATTTACTTTCGATTTTATGTGCGTACAAAGTGCCTTTAAATAATTACATCTATTTATTGACATTGCAAACGAGTCTACTACTTGCTCATCCGTTAATATATTTCCATATAAAAGAAAATCAATTGCAGGAAATCCTGAGTACGTAGTACTACTTGTTTGAGGAATCGTAGCAACACCTTGTTTAATTTTTGTGCCAATCGCAATGGTATCCGTAGGGAAAACATTTACTGTCCTGGTATCCAACATAACATTCGATGCGGCAGCAGGGCCAAAATTAAAAGGTGCGACATATTCCCATTTGGTATATAAATCCAAGAACTTAGTTCTTAAAGTAGTTAAGTTTGTAAGAGATGGATTTGCAATAAAGACATCAGCTTCTAAGGCAAATGTATTCATTGCAAGATTCAGTGATTGGTAACTAGGTAAAATACAGTTATCACCTAAGTTCTCTACCAATGGTCTTCGATCTGCTTGTTTGGATGGGCTGGAAGCGTCATCGTTTGGTTTACAAGCAAAAATTGTTGAACAAACAACAATCAATAATAGTACTTTTGTATGCATTTTAATACTTAATAGTTGAGAAATTCGTTTCGGTGAAACTTCGGCATTCATCTACACCCTTGCTTTAATTCCACTTCAGTATGTACCTTTCAGAATAAACATTTCCTTCAACATACTATTTATGTATTTAATATAGTATGTTTGTTAGCGCAGTTGAAATAGAAATCGGATCTCAGCTAAACGCCCTTTTAATATCTATAAAGATACGATGGAGGTTTTAAAACAACAATCCTATTTAGAATTATTTTAAATAACCAAAAGTCTGAATATTAATAATTTATATATTTATGGAAGATCATAAACCAAAGAATACCCTTTTCCAAATGCGCTTTCCTCTATTTTTAGCTTTGGCAGTCATCTGTGGAATTTTCATCGGAGCTGCTATGTCAAAAAAAGGCAGCGAACAAAATATTGCTGGAAACTATTTACGATTTGCAGAAATCTTAAACTACATACAGCAAGATTATGTTGACACGGTAGATGTTGACAAACTAGTCGATTTTTCGATCGGTCAAATGTTGGAAAAATTAGATCCGCATACTTCATATATTCCAGCAAGTGATCGTCAGGTTTCGGATGCACAATTAGAAAGTAATTTTGAAGGTGTTGGTATTGAATTTAATATCATTAAAGATACCATCTATGTTGTATCCCCCATTACAGGAGGGCCATCTGAAAAAGCAGGTTTGATGGCAGGCGATAAAATCATTAAAGTAGATAGTATTCAAATGGCTGGAGTAGGTGTTACCTCTGCGGATGTATTTAAAAGATTGCGTGGCAAAAAAGATACGAAGGTTCTATTAACAATAAAACGTAGAAGTTCGGACAAGTTGTTAACGTATACTATCATTCGGGATAAAATACCTACGTATTCGATTGATGCAGCATACATGATTGATAAAACAACTGGTTATATTAAAATCAGTCGTTTTGGAGACGAAACATACAATGAATTTTTGGTTGCCTTGTCAAGCCTTAAAAAACAAGGCATGCAGCAACTAATGATTGATTTAAAAGATAATGGTGGTGGATATTTAGACCGTGCAACAAACATTGCCGATCAATTGATATCTGGCAATAAAATGATTGTATATACGGATGGTAAAGGTACGAAGTACGACCAAGAAATTCGTGCACGTATTGCGGGTGCATTCGAATCAGGTCCTGTAGTAGTATTGATAAATGAAGGAAGTGCATCCGCATCTGAAATTTTATCAGGTGCATTGCAAGACAATGATCGTGGTTTGATTGTAGGTAGAAGATCGTTTGGTAAAGGATTGGTACAAATGCCTGTACAATTAAACGATGGTTCTCAATTGCGTTTAACAATTTCTCGTTATTATACACCAAGTGGGCGTAGTATTCAGAAACCATACGACAAAGAAGATGCGTCGGCATACGACTCTGATTTATTATCGCGTTACCAACATGGTGAGTTTTTCCACCAAGACAGCATTCACTTTAATGATTCTTTAAAATATAAAACATTAAAAGGTAGAACTGTTTATGGTGGTGGTGGTATCATGCCAGATATTTTTGTTGGCAGAGACACCTCTGAATACACAAAATACTTGATGCAATTATTCAATGAAAACATCATTCGTGAATACACATTAAATTACTACCAAGAAAACAAAGCAACATTAAACAAAATGTCGTTCGATGAATATTTCAAGACTTTTGTAGTGAGCGATGCCATGTTGAAAAATATTATAAGCCTAGCAGAGAAATCAGGTGTCAAGTATAACGACGTGCAATTCAAACGTTCCAAATCATTTATACAAAACAATGTAAAAGCCTATATCGCACGCAGTGCATGGGGCAACAAAGAATTCTATCATATATACAATCAAAAAGACGAAATTTATATCAAGGGATTAAGTTCATTTAAAGAAGCGGATAAAATAAGTGAATAAATTATTTATTACTTAAGCATCTTTGATTTATTGACAATTCAATTCTAAATTTAATTAACAGTTCAACAAAACTTTTAAGAAATGAAAAATTTCAAACTAGCAATCATTGCTTTATTGGCATTGACTTTTGCATTCTCATCATGCAAAAAGAGGGGTGGGGACCCTGAACCAACATCTCCATTGGCATCATTTTCTTTCCCTACTACTACAGACTTGGTTATTGAAATGTCTTGGACAGTAAATGGACTAGCTGCAGGAAATAATTATTTGGATTTAGATTTTGATATTTACGAAGGTAATACGGGTTCAACATACGGCCATCTAGCTGGTTCTAATGAGGAACTTACATTTGAAGCCGCAACCTTATCAAGTAGTGACCCCAACTATACCGCTACTCTTGGCGTTAACTATTTTGAAAATGAAGCCGCTCTTACTGGCTTAACAAGTCCATACACAGTAACCTATAGCATCAAGGTATATCCTACCGGTAATGTTGCAGCAGCACAATATTATACACGTACTTTTGTAAACCCATCAACTATTCCTGATGAAGATCTTCTTTACAATCAATTATCAGTAGTAAAAACGGCATCTACGTATTCATTTAATGAATTAGCTACAAAAACAACATTCGACTATTCTACTATTCCTATTCCGTAGTAGATATTCACCTTCAAAAAAAAGAGTGGTCCCGATTGTACTGCCCCCAAAAAGTTAGACACTATTTGGGGGCAGTTTTATGTTACGGAAAGTCAAATACAATTATGAACTTAAGCTTAAGATTGTAACGGAG
>JAYTLG010000040.1:0-12271 GCA_043729555.1 Cytophaga sp. | reverse complement strand
CTCCGTTACAATCTTAAGCTTAAGTTCATAATTGTATTTGACTTTCCGTAACATAAAACTGCCCCCAAATAGTGTCTAACTTTTTGGGGGCAGTACAATTAACGAAACTTTTTTATTTGTACAATATATAATATAGACTTACTCTTTTTTAGCAGTAGCTATTACCGAATGCAACTTATATAAATTGATTACATCTACTGCATTTATTAATTCTTCTACCGGAACACTTTGGTCGATTCTTAATGCAATGGTAATGTTTTTAGATGTAATGCTTTTTTCTTTTAGAATGGCTTCATAATCGGCAAATGAAATTTGTTTGCCATCTATAAAATATTCTCTTTGTGCATTGATCGAAACATTCAACAATTCTTGATGCATGGTTTTACCTGTTCTAGATTCAGGAAGTAATATGCCTAATGCATTCTGACTCGCTAATGTTGAAACCATTAAGAAAAACAACATCAGGAAAAATAATATGTCGGCTAAAGAAGATGCCTCCATGGCGGCATGGCCTCTTTTTCTTCTTCTTATTTTCATGATTTCGCCGGCTTATAAAGTATATCTAAAAAGTCAACGCTGTTATCTTCAAGTGTAGCAATTACGCTATCAATTCTGTGGTTTAAATACGTATACATCATATATGCGATTACGCCAACTACCAAACCTGATGCAGAAGTAATCATTTTTTCATAGATACCACCAGCGATAATCCCAATGCTAATATCGTTGGCTATAGAAATATTATAAAATGATTTAATCATACCTACAACCGTTCCAAGGAAACCAAACATAGGCGCTATGGCAGCAATCGCTGCAAGCAAGCCAAGGTTTTTTTCCATTCGATTCACTTCAATGTTTGAAACGCTTTCCATAATGCTTTCAATATCACGCACGGGCGACCCTAAACGATTCAATGCCTTTTCAAATACGCGGGCTGTAACACCTGTTGATCGTGCGCAAATAGCTTTAGCGTCGTCAAGCTTACCTTCCTTTATTTTATCTTTTATAGACTCAAGCATGTGGTCATCCGTCTTGCCAGCATTTTTAATATATAAAAAACGTTCTATAAAAATAGCAAGTGCAGCAACGGATAAAATCAAAATAGGAATCATTAAATACCCCCCCTTCATTAATATGGATAACAATGAAAGTGTCTCCTCTGCGGGTGCTGGTATTGCTTCAGATACTGTAGCAGTTTGAATTTGTAATAGGATAGATTGTAACATAGTATCTTTTGTTTTATTATAACATATAAATATAACAGGTATAACTATAAAACAGTAATTTAAACTGTTTTAATCGCACACGTTCAATACCTTTTCCACTAAAAAGTAACGTTCCTTCATATAAATCAATGAATTATCCAAAAGAAGGTTCCTTAATTAACAAGTTGCTATCAACAACGATATTAATACTTAGTAATTGTGTACGCCATTATTGAATTCCCAAAAAATGTAGGGACAATCAATAAGTTTTGGTTCTCTACATACCACGAATCTGCAGCATTTAATTTTTGATCCTTTGTGTCTAAGATCTTTGTGACCATAGTGTCGTTTGTATAATACACTTCACCTGGCCAACACGAAATAATATATTCCGTTTTTGATATTTGCATCACACCGTCGCCACCTGGAATATTATTTGCTACGCCTGTTAATTTTTTAGTTGTATAATCTGCATCATAAAACAAGCCTGTCTCCATATCAATAATACGCAATGAACTATCAAGTGCAAACAAGCCATTTGGTTTCAATAATAATGGGTCCATCGACCACAAACTAACTACGCCCTCTTTATATACATGTATTTTCTTTGCACCTGAATCTGTAAAATATACATTTCCTTTTGCATCGATGGTTACATCATTCAAAAATTCAGAACTGTCCACAACAATTGACTTTTCGATGCTTGCTGTTGCAATATCAATAATCACCAATTTGTGAATATCCGTAACATATAATTTCCCTTGATACACACCCATACCCTTAGGTGCATCTAAGCCTTTAATCCATTCCAATTGCTCAAGCGTACCATCCAATTGAAAACGAGATATAAATCCATTCCCGTCAACACTATCAGGCTTGCCGTTGATGTTTGTTACATAAATAAATTTATCGACTTCATTGTACAAAACCGATTCAGGCACTTTTAAAATAGTGTCTGTTTTCCATTTTAAGGTTGCCGTTACTTTCGTTGGTGCTGGTTTTTCTTTTTGCGCACAGCCAAATACCAAAGCCAATGCAAGGATGCCGATGTATTTTTTCATGATAATTAAATTGAGGGATTATTTGTAATAAAGCATTACTTTTTGATTGCCAAGCATTATTTCGAAGGCGCCCTTTTCAGTTAGCGTTTTTAATTCTTGATTTACAAATGCAAGATCATCTTTGGTAATTGTAAAGATAACATTTTTAGATTCTCCAGCCAATAGGTTGATTTTATCAAAACGGCGCAGTCGTTTCACGCAAGGCGTAATAGAAGCAAACATGTCGCGTGTATATAATTCAACTACTTCCTGTCCTGCTCTATTTCCTATATTTGTTACCGCTATCGACACCTTTAATGTGTCGCTACCCACCAGCGTATCTGTGCTCAATTTTATTGCACTGTAGGCAAATGTTGTGTACGACAAGCCATGGCCAAATGCATATTGCGGATTAAACTCGTAATAATAATTGTAAGGTTTTACAATTTCAACCGACTCGTCTAATAATTTATGGTCGTAGGTAATAAGTGTTCCGCTATATCGAGGATAGGTAAATGGCAACTTGCCGCTTGGGTTGTGTATGCCGTATACTACATCATATATGGCTTGTGCACCCTGCGACCCCGGCCAATAGGCCATCAATATTGCTGTGCAATAAGGTTCTATCTCGCGAATAATTCTTGGGCGACCTTCTAATAAAACCAATACAATGGGCTTGCCCGTTTGTGCTAATAATTTAACCGCTGCCACTTGTGCCGAATCGAATGCCAAATCAGGAATGTTGCCGGGTGTTTCTGCATACGCTGCTTCGCCAGCACAAATTATAATCACATCCGATTTTGCAGCTGCTTGACGCAATGCTACAAGCGACCATGTCGGTAGGCTTAAATCAAATACTGTTGTAGAAGTATTTTGTTTTTGAAATGCTTCTGCAATTGTTTTTAAACTATCGGGATACAAGCCTTCAATATTTCCTTGCCACGAATACGACCATGCACCATGCAATTCTGAAAGTGCTGTAGCATAAGGTCCCGTTAATAATACGTTCTGATTTGCAGATAAAGGCAATAATCCTTTTTCGTTTTTCAATAAGGTAATGGATTCGCGTGCAGTTTGTAATGCGATTTGTGTATAGGCAGGTTTATGAAACGCAGCTGACGCTTCTTGTTCAAGGTATGGATGTTCGAACAAACCAAGATCCTTTTTCAATTGCAAAATTCTACGTACCGATTCGTTGATGCGCTCTTCGGAAATTCTTCCTTCTTTAACCAATGCAATTAGATCGTCTGTAAAGCTAAAATCAAATGGTACAATGCACATATCAATACCTGCATCGACGGTTAAAAAAACTGCCTCTTTGTGCGATTCGGCTACTTGATGACGTTCATGCAATTTCAATACATCTTGCCAATCAGTAATCACAACGCCTTTAAAGCCCAGCTCTTTTCGCAATACATCGGTTAACAAATATTTGCTTGCATGCACCGGTGTTCCATTAATTTCTCCCGAATTAACCATCAAGGTGTGTGTGCCTTCATGAACGGCGGCTCTGAATGACGGCAAATAATGTTCGCGTAATACAATTTCAGGTATGTTTGCAGATGCTCTATCCTTGCCATTTAGCGGTGCAGAGTAACCAACAAAATGTTTCATGCACGCTGCTACATGTAATGGATTTGAAACGTCACCACCTTCAAAACCTCTGATGGACGCTAGCCCCATTTCGGTTACCAAATAGGTGTCTTCGCCAAACGTTTCTCCCAAGCGCGACCACTGTTGGTTGCGACCAACATCCAACACCGGCGCAAAGTTGTAACGAATACCCGCTGCACGTGTTTGTACGGCTGTAATTTCGCCGCATGCTTGTACCAATGATCTGCTGCGCGTTGCCGCCATGCCTATGTTGTGCGGAAAAATTGTTGCACCATATACATAGTTCGCGCCATGTACGGCATCGATGCAATACAAGAATGGGATTTTATGACGCGTTTTTTCAAGCGTTAATTTTTGAATGGGTTCAATAATAGCATGCCATTCGTCTAATGTATAAGCATGTGTCAATACATTTTGAATGGAACCAATATGACGCTTAACAATTACTTCATTTAATTTTGCCGTATCAACAACAACAGTGCTGTCAACTTCGTCGGCAATCGTCGAAAGCGTAAGATTGGTCATTTGTCCAACCTTTTCTTCCAATGTCATGCCTGCAATTATTTTTTCTATGTCTATAGAAGAACTTTCTTCTACTTTTTTTGTGCATGATGTATTGTACATCAATGCGCCTAAAGCAAGAATAATTAGAAGGTGTTTTTTATTCATGGGGGTTAAAAATTAGGGGATGAATTTATTTTTCAATGTTGTTGTTTTTATTAACAAGTCGTCAGACGACAAAAAAGTGATCTGACGACAGTGCAAAACGAAACCGGCATCTTAACGAATCGTCCGGCCACTTTACCAAATCAATGAGAAAATTATTGAGACCAGCTCGTTGGCTCTCGATCCCAACGGTGTTTTCTTAATTCGTTAAATACATCCAAACTCAATTTTTTGCCATCGCTCACACCTGTGTTTGCAAGCACGTTACGTTCCTTTCGCATGCCTGGTATGGTAGTCGAAACTTTATCGTTCATTAAAATAAAACGCAAGGCCAATTCTGCCATTGTCATGCCTTGTGGAACTACAACACGTAGGCGTTCCGCATGTTCGGCACTCGAAATTAAATTTTCGGGAACAAAATAACTTGCGCGCCAATCGCCGGCTTCAAATATTGTGTCCTTAGTAATTGCGCCTGTTAAGGTTCCTTCGTCAAACGGTACACGTGCAATCACGGCAATATCTAGTTGCTTGCACAGCGGAAACAATACATCTTCGGGTGCTTGGTCAAATACGTTGTATATAACCTGTACCGAATCGATCAAACCTGTTTTTAAGGTATTCAAACAATTTTGCGGTTCCCATCTATTTACACTTACACCCCAAGCGTCTACCTTGCCTTCTTTTTGCAAATCTTCAACGGCACGTTTCCAACGATCGTCGTTTGCCCAAGCATCTTCCCAAACGTGAAATTGCATGAGGTCGATTTTTTCGACGCCTAAGTTTTTTAAGCTGATTTCGGTATATTCTTTAATATGAGCTGCCGGGAAACATTCGTCGAGCGTATAGGTTTTTTTAGAAGGCCATTTAAAATTCATCGGCGGAATTTTAGTGGCAACGTAAATTTTGCGGTCTTGGTGTCTTTTCACCAATTTGCCTAAAAGTTGTTCGCTATGACCTTCGCCATAACCCCAAGCGGTATCAAAAAAATTAACGCCGCGGGAAACTGCCAAATCCAAAGATTGTTCAGATTGTGAATCGTCGGAACCTTTCCAGCCACTTGCACCCCACATACCATATCCGATTTCACTTACTTGCCAATTGGTTCGGCCAAATTTTCTTGCTTGCATATATCTGTTGTAAATCTATTGAAGCCAACAAGATAGGGTATTTTTATTTAAATAGGAAAAAGGTGTACTGTAGCATGAAAAATTGGGGTATTGAATTATGACAAAACACTCCTGTTCGTTTTATTGGGCTATTTTAAGAATTATAGTGAATTAATAATAAGTTGAAAGGTGGTAAGCGAAAAGCGGTTTATTTTTCCTCCTTATTAACCATAAACATAGCTGTAGATGGAAAACGGGCAAAAAGCTCATCTTTTAATGCCTCTGTAATGGGCAATGTTGCAATTGCCTGTGACATACAGTGTAACCATGCAATTGCATCTGTTTCACCTATTGGGTGCGGCATGTGTCGGGCACGCATCTGAGGATGTCCAAATTTGTCAGAATACGCCTGCGGACCACCCAAAAACTGGGATAAAAACAAGCGTTGTTTCCCCTTAATCTCCTCTTTGTCGTTTTTGAAAAGATGTGATATTTGCTCGTTCACAAACACCAAGTCGTAAAAACGCTCTACCAAAAGGTCAATATTTGCCTCGCCCACTCGATAATACAATGCTTCGTTTTCCATTGTTCAATTAAAATAATTTAAACAAATGTGCGAAAAAGACATCAAAGAAACGAACAAAAATAGTTAATGCTTGTCAGTAAAAATGGTGACCCATATTTTGGCTCCGTATAATTAATTATTTGCCAAAGCGCTGTTTCAAAAACTTTTTTAGTTGATTGTCAGTAACGTTCATTGCTATTAAGTTTCCCTTTTCATCAACAATATTTATACTTGGTGTGCCAGGCGCTTCATACGCCAACATTGTTTTAGCCCCCCCATCAAAAGGGTCGTAGCCATGAATGGCAAAATCCAAGTTGTCTTCTTTAATTACAGGTCTCAATGTGGTTGTATCTATATCAATAGCAATCATGACATAGGCAAGATTGGCTTTTTTGTATGGAGCCATAATTGCTGGCAAATATTTATTTGTTTCTCTGCAATGTGGACAGGTAGCGCTCCAAAGATGCACAATCACAACCTTTCCTTTATAGTCATTCAACGAGATGCTATCTCCACCATCCAATGCTGCAACTGTAAATGCGGGTGCTTTATCGCCTATTAAAAGATTGGTTGAAAACGTGGTAGCGACAAATGCCGCGCTTAAAATTGCAAGCACGATGCATATATTTGTAATTCTCATTAAGCGATTCATATCCGTTACTGTTTATTTAGATGGATTTATTGTGAATCAAAAATATGAAACCACGCATCGTTATGTGTTACACAAAAATGGATATAAGTTGTAGGGTTTTAATGTGTGGGTGGTGGAAGTTATATTTACTTCAATATCGATTTTAAAACAAAAGCTGTTTTAAATTTTTTATGTTTGAATAAAAAAATAAAACCTAGGGAGCAATGCCTAGGTTTATGATTCAAATTTTAACGTGCAGCCAAAAAGACTTGTTCTTGAGAGCACAATTATATACGAATGATTCAGTAAAAAGAAAACCCAGAGCTAGTCTGGGTTATCGATACTTTTTTTGAGTGCAGCACTAATGCAAATGACTAGCTGGGCACTATGTGTCAAAAATAATACTTTAAAGATTAATTACAAAGTCATTTTGTCCTATTTCTTTATATAGCCAATTTTTTCAGTAATGATTTTCGTAATTACTGCGTTTTCTTCATAACTACTGAATAAATCGATTAGTTCCTTTTCAATAATATTTTTTCTGCCTATTGAAATTTTTTCTAGAAAATACAGGATTACCTTAATTGATGAATCTAACGAATGGCGATTATTGTTGTTGAACGTAATTAATGGTGTAGTTTCTATTTCTTTAGGGGTATTACAATCGAATAACAAACCACTATGCGCACAAATGTTGCGAATGAAAATAATCGTTTTAAAATAATTCAAAAACACTTTTACCTTTTTGATTCCGTAATGATTGGCAATTTGTTTTTTTATATCATCGTTTCGCAAAGCATAGTATATTGTATAAATACTGCCAAACGATAAAAATTCGAGCGTTTTCCAAGCAGGTGCATAAATATCATTTGGATAGTTTGCGTGGTGCTTTTTTATTGGTTTGTTATTGTCTTTAAATTTGTTGTTATAATGTTTAGGAAAATCATCTACAAAACGAGAATCCATTACTCTCTTGTTGGCAAACCAGGTTGGATATTCAACGTATTTATTTGAAATGGTATAAATAAGTTGCGTTCTTAAATTAATTTCAATTCTATTAATTGCCTTATTCAAAATATTTTTTAAATCCACATCTAAATAATAAAGTTTCACAACATTTGAAAAAATCGTTCCTTCTTTAAAATTGTGATTTGTATCTATCTCAAATGGATTCCAATAAAAGCCCAATCTATAATAACCAATATCTAATAATATTTCTTTTGCTTTATCCTCACCTAAATCAAGATTTAAGCCTCTATCTTTTAAAATCTGGATTTGCTGTTCTGCTGTTGTTGCTACACTTCCCATAGATTTCTATTTACTTTCCCCGTTACTATTTCTATTTTCAAACCGTTAAATTCATTAACTGTTAAAGTGGTCAATCCTTAGCCACTTGCATATTAAAATTATTTATTAGTACTTTGTATTCAAGAACAACACGAAGGATAGTATCCTTCGTCCGACGCCTCCCTTAAAAGAGGCGTTTCTTTTTTTAAGTTTAAAATTATTTTGTGATTTATAAATAACCTAAAGCCAATCCCCCTATAAGAAATAGAATATTTATAACATATCTTATGTTTTCTTCCTTTTGAATCCAATGCTCATTCTGTAACAATAAGAATTGTTGATTTTGCCAAAAGTTCAACCCAATATGAAAACCACTTTTGCCATCGTTTAAATTAAACTTATTCAAATAATAAACTCTATAAAAATTAAATTCTAGAGAATGTATTCTTTTGTAAAATTTTTCATTGCCGGCTTTTAAGCCATGTATTTGATTTTTATAAATATAAATGTATTTCTTAATTTTTAGTCTTTCGCCGTTTTTATTTAAAACACAAACTCCCAAATTGCACGTTACTATTTTGCATTCCATTCTAAGCCTCCTCTACAATCTTTATCTCCTCTTCCGTCAACTCATACAAGGCATACACCATGTGGTCTATCTCTTTATCGGTTTGGTCTATTTGGTTTTTTTTAAGACATTTTTTTTGATTGTTGTGCTTCAAGAAAATCATATAGTTCTTATGTTTATTTCTATTCTAATTTTTTATTTCGTTCAATACGTTCACGAGCATTTATAAGTAATTGGTGTAATTTTGCTTCGAGCTCTTTTTTGGGAGGCATAACTGTCCAGTATTCGGCAACCATAATTCCATCTTTATGCATTTCGAGCAATTCAATTTGTTCTTTATTGCTTTCTGCACATAATATCAATCCAATAGGATCATTTTCACCTTCTTGTTTTTCATATTTGTTCAACCATGTTAAATACAATTCCATTTGCCCTTTGTGTGCCGATTCAAATTTGCCGATTTTTAATTCTATGGCGACTAATCTCTTTAGTGTCCTGTTGTAAAAAAGTAAATCGAGGTAAAAATCATCCCCATCAATAATCATTCTTTTTTGGCGCTCCATAAATGCAAACCCTTTGCCAAGTTCCAATATAAAGCTTTCTAATTCTTGTAAAATGGCACGTTCTAAATCTTCTTCTAAATACGTATTTTTTAAATTTAAAAAATCCAACAAGTAAGGGTCTTTAAAGGTGTTGGCTAAATCTGATGACACTTCTGATAGTTGTAAATTGGCTAATTCTTTTCGCTCAAATGTTTTTGTAGCAATTTTCTTGCGTAAATCTCTAATACCAAGAGATTCTACTATGGCTAATTGAGCATAAAATATTCTTTTCTCTTCATTTTTTTGAGGTAATAGCTCTACAAAGTGACTCCAACTCAATTTTGCAGCCAATGGAATCAAAATAGTTGAATCAGGAAATTGTTCCGCGAATTGAATCATCCTTCGTAAATTTCTTTCTTCAAAATTACGCCCATATTGCATTTTCAATTTTGTCGACAGTGTCGACAAAATTTGTTTTCCGTAATCGGCATATTTGTTTTTAAGAATATCTTCGTTAATACGTTTGCCCACTTGCCAAAAAAGCAACGTTAATGCACTGTTGGCTGATTTAGCAACTTGTTGTTTACTCTTTTCTATAAGTACAGAAATTTCCTGTACCAAATCACCCGAAGATTGTTTCTCTATTTTTGACATAACAAGCTATTTAGTTGCTTTCCACTATCTTTATCTCCTCTTCCGTTAACTCATACAAGGCATACACCATTTGGTCTATCTCTTTATCGGTTTGGTCTATGTGTGTTTTTAGCGAAAGGGCTTTTTGTTTGTTGTCTTCAAATAGATCAATCCACTCAAACTCATCTTTTTTGGTAAGTGCTGTACCTTTAACCGTTTTAATGGCTTTGTTAATTTCTTTTATAAAATCAACAAACTCCAACTCATACCACTTCTCTAATTTATTGCTCAGTTTTTCAATCTTGTATTGGGAAGAAAAATAAGTGGCGAATTTTGATGTTACAGCTTGTAAATCTTTATTCAACGAAAGCATACGATCTACTTTTTCGATAAAGGGTTGTTGGTCTTTATTTTCTAATTTAACAAAAGGAAGCATTCCTAAATGAAATGCCTTCACTTGCGCCATAGCCTCACCTTTTTCAGGGTTTATTGTCCAATAATACCAATTGTTTAGTTTAGAATTCATTAAGCACAATAAATATTTTAAATCCAATTCAGAGTTTTTAGAAAGTATAATATGTGTATTATCTCTGATAATAAAACCGCTGCCAATTAATGCTCCTATTATTGAATCACTAGTTTGCCTAAAAATTAGTTTTTCGTTTGCTGAAAAAATTTCTTTATCTCTCGGAGCTGCTAACCATTCTCCATATTGTATCCAATTGTCATTATTCCATAATAATTTATATCGATTAAAAGCACTTCCTCCAATTAATGGAGAGTAACTATCGTTGATTTTCACTTCAGAATTGAACGGCTTGTCTAATAAAGTTTGAGATGTTTGAGCAGGTTTTCCTTTGCCCTTTTCGTATGGTTTTACTCCATTCTTTATTGTGAAATTTTCACTTACTAAAGTTGATTTTATAGTGATTTTTTCTTTTAATATATAATCTTGTGAAGTTAAAAATAAATTGAAAAATTCTTGTTTTGACAGTAAAATTTGACTCACTGAATGTTCTATTGTTCTATTGGACGTATTAGTAATTAATATATTTGTCACTGATGAATTTGCTGATTTTTTTATTAATAATGTATCGCAATCTACCGTTGCATCAGCAAATACTTTTTCTAAGTGTTGGACAATTTGATAAATATTAAAATTGCTAGTATTTGTAATATTGTTTCTAAAGTCTTTCGCACTATCAATTAATCTCCATGTGTTTGGTGTAATAAATCCTAAGACACCATTTGATTTTAATAAATTTTTTAATGAAATAGAATAAAATGTAAAATAAGTGTCTGATAAACTATTACTAATACCAAAATCTTTATGTTTTACAAGAATATAATCTAAGTCATTTTTTGAAATATTCGCTCCATACGGCGGATTCCCAATCACCACATCAAAACCACCTTTAGCAAACACATTTGGAAATTCTTTTTCCCAGTTAAAGGCTTTGTCTCCCGCTACAGCTGGGTCGTCTATTAAACTGTTGCCACATTTAATATTATTGCTTAAGCTGTTTAGCTTACGGTTGCGGCGGGCTGTGCGCAACCATAAAGAGAGTTTGGCTATCTCTGTACTCTCGTCGTTTAAGTCTACGCCGTATAAATTGTTTTCTAAAATACTGTTTTCAATATCACTCAACACCAAACTATTGCCCAATACTTTGGCCGACAATTCGTCTAGGTATCTGTGTTCGGCAATTAAAAATTCTAGTGCTTGGTTTAAAAAAGCACCCGAGCCACAGGCAGGGTCGCAAATGGTTAATTGCAACAACCACTTGCGGTAGGTTTCTAATTTTTCTAACGATTCTTTTTTAGCCGTTTTCTTTTTATCGTAACTGTAGTCGGCTTCGTTTAATTGTATGGCTTCCTTTTTCTCGGTACATAATTTACCAATGGTGTTTTCTACTATGTACTTGGTAATGTATTTGGGCGTGTAAAATACCCCATCCTTTTTACGTTTGGTTTTTGTTTTGTCTAATACGCCACCTTCTAATTCGGTTTTTATTTCATCAATCTCGTTTAGCGAGTTTTCAAAAATATGGCCCAGTATGTTTACGTCAACTTCGCTTTCAAAATTGTAATCGCTTAGTTTGTGCGTATGCTCGTACAACAATACATCGTTTATTTGCAAAGCATCCAACAATTCATCTGCCTGAAATAAGCCACCGTTATAAGCAAATATTTGGAAGTTTGCTTCTATGGCATCGCCTGTCTTTTTGCCAAAGGCAGGTAAAGTAACATTTGCACCTGCATTCAAATCATTAAAATACATTTTGTAGCGTTCGTATAACGAAACTGGTATGCGCATTTTTTGAAGATTATCCCATTCCAAATTTATACGGCGTATTAAATTGGTGGGCAACAACAAACGGTCTTCAGCAAAAAAAATAAACAAAAAGCGATCG
>JAYTLG010000039.1:0-4788 GCA_043729555.1 Cytophaga sp. | reverse complement strand
GTTTTGTGCAAGTTCAAGTGACATACATCTGCACCAATTGCACCCGGAGACGTTAAGCCTACCTGCGCATTCATGTTCGCACCATCCATGTATACTTGTCCGCCGTGGCTGTGAATCGTTTCACAAATATCAATGATGGTTTCTTCAAACACACCATGCGTAGATGGATATGTAATCATCAAACACGAAAGGTTTTTGCTGTGCAATTCCGCTTTCGCTTTCAAATCAGCTACATCAATATTACCAGCTTCATCACACTTAACCAATACCACTTGCATGGCAGCCATAACTGCGCTTGCAGGGTTGGTACCATGCGCAGAAGTTGGTATCAATGCAATGTTACGGTGTGTATCGCCCCTACTTTCGTGA
The DNA here is from genome assembly GCA_043729555.1 of Cytophaga sp. Classification (GTDB taxonomy): domain Bacteria; phylum Bacteroidota; class Bacteroidia; order Cytophagales; family Cytophagaceae; genus Cytophaga. The sequence goes on along the minus strand of JAYTLG010000039.1, from coordinate 4,419 downwards.
TATGCACGAATCACCAACAAACCTGCGTACTCACCTTGCGCACCAGAGTTGGGCTGAACAGACACGCCTGCAAAACCTGTAATCTCAGACAACCACGATTCAATGTTTTCAAACAAACGATGATACCCTTTTACCTGTTCAGCTGGAACGAAGGGATGTATTTGTCCAACTTCTGGCCATGTTACCGGAATCATCTCCGTTGTTGCATTCAACTTCATGGTACAAGAACCCAATGAAATCATAGAATGTGCCAACGACAAATCTTTATTTTCCAAATGTTTTAAATAACGCAACATTTCATGCTCGGTATGGTAGGTATTAAATACCGCATGCGTCATAAACGTCGACGTACGTACCAAGGCCTTTGGCAGAGATGCTTCAACGTGTAAATTTTTCGAAACTAAATCAATTGCAGAAACCGACTTGCCAGAAACATCAACAAAAACTTCAACTAAATTTTTTAAATCAGCCACCGTTACCGATTCATCTAATGCAACAATTACTTCTTGTCCTTCAAAACGTAAATTGATGTGGCGTTTTTCTGCAGCAACTTTTAATGCTTCGCTTTTTGTATGTGCATTAATCGATAAGGTATCGAAGTATGCCGCATTCAATTGTTCAAAACCCAATTCTTTTAAAATGCTAGACAAAGCCGTAGCAAAACCATGTACACGTGATGCGATTGTTTTCAATCCTTGAGGACCATGATACACGGCATACGAAGCTGCAATCACAGACAACAATACTTGTGCCGTACATATGTTTGATGTTGCTTTCTCTCTTCGTATATGCTGCTCGCGTGTCTGTAAAGACATGCGGTACGCTTTATTGCCTTCTGCATCGATGGATACACCGATGATACGACCTGGCAATTGACGCTTATACTCTTCCTTCGTTGCAAAAAATCCTGCATGTGGACCACCAAAACCCATTGGTACCCCAAAGCGTTGTGATGAACCAAACACAACGTCTGCCCCCATTTCACCAGGAGATTTAGTCAATGTTAAGCTTAATAAATCCGAAGCAAATGCAACCAATGCATCGCCTTTATGTGCATTTGCAATTAATGTTGTATAGTCTATTAATTGTCCATCACAATCCGGTGACTGCACCAACACACCAAACACATCTTCACGTGAATAATCAACTGTAGTAGGATCTACAAATTCCAACACAATACCTAAAGGCTCCGAACGAGACTTTAATACATCGATTGTTTGTGGGAATGTAAATGGAGAAACAACAAATACAGTTGCATTCTTTTTAGAACCTTTACGCAAACTGTAAATCAATGTCATTGCTTCAGCTGCTGCCGTTGCTTCATCTAACAAAGACGCGTTAGCAATTTCCATTCCTGTTAACTCACAAACCATTGTTTGATAGTTAATCAACATCTCTAAACGACCTTGTGCAATCTCTGCTTGATAGGGCGTGTAAGCCGTGTACCAACCTGGATTTTCTAAGATGTTCCTTAAAATAACTGTTGGTGTAAGTGTATTGTAATAACCTAAACCGATATATGTTTTAAAAATCTGATTCTGAGAAACGACTTTTTTAAATTCAATCAGAAACTCTTCTTCGCTTAATGCTTTTGGCAAATCCAATGCTTTCTTAGCGCGAATGTTTGCAGGCACCGTTTCGTCGATCAACTGATCCAGGGAGCGTACACCAATTGTTTTTAACATGGCTTCTTTTTCTGAAGCGGAAGTACCAATATGTCTTTCTTGGAAAGAACCTCTTTGGGTTAAATCTATTTTCATAAGAGTAGAACTACTAAATAGTATGAATTGTTCCAAGCGATACATGTCCCTTAAAACGCCATAAATTTACAAAATTGCGCGCTCAAAGGGCTCCTTTGAGAAGTTGCTGTGGATAAATAATATCTTATCAAAATTTAGTAGATTTACAGTATGAGTACATCTATGCGAAAAATCGCCTATATCCTGCTGTTTGCAATAATAGGCTTATTGATGATAAATGCCCGTCCGCTCCCAAATGAGGCGGCGATAAAATCAAAAGCCCAATCATCTATTACTGCAGCCGACCTGTCTGAATATCTACACATTGTAGCATCAGACAGTATGGAAGGGCGCGCAACTGGCGAACGCGGACAAAAAAGAACAGCGGCTTACCTAGCCGCCAAATTTAAAGAATTTGGGCTACTACCTGCTGTGTCAACTGCTTCGGGTAAAAGCTATTTTCAAGAATTCACCCTCATTGAAAAACAATGGAAGGACGTTTATTTAATGGTAGACAAGAAAAAGAAAGTCTTCTTACAAGACTTTTATGCCTACGGCGACGTCGCGTTACCAAATGAAGTATCTATGAAAATAGTATGTGCGGGTTACGGTATAGAATCCCCAACATACAATGACTATGCATCTCTTGATGTTGACGGTAAAGGCGTAATTATTTTTACAGGAGAACCATTTAAAGATACACTTTCGTTGGTTAGTGGTACAAAACAACAATCCAGCTGGGCCAATGATTGGCGCGCCAAGTCTGAACTAGCTTACAAAAAAGGTGCTAAAGCGGTATTTATAATTGTGGGCAGTACGAATAAAGAATTTGAAAATAAACTCAATGCGCTAAAAGGTCATCTAAATGCGCCTACCATGGCTTTTTCACACAAGAAAAAAGCAAGTGCATTCTTTATCCCAATAAGCCTTGCGGCTGAAATGCTTAAATGCACCCATAGTGACATCCTTCAATACAAAAAAAATCGGAGCAATACGACTTTAACCAGTGCTCCGCTACCGAATACTAAAAATGCTTCTGTAAATAAGAGTTTAGGGCTTGAGCTCTACCCTTTCAAATCTGCTAACGTCAAAGCAAAAGCTGGGGTAACGGAACGCATCGTTCAAACCGAAAATGTTTTGGGGATTATTGAAGGTTCGAAATACCCAGAAGAGATTGTGGTGTTGACTGCACATTACGACCACCTTGGTATCGAAGGCGGCAAAATCTGTTACGGGGCCGACGACGATGGCTCAGGTACCGTTGCCTTATTGGAAATTGCTCAAGCATTTTCGCTGGCAAAAAAAGAAGGCTTCGGCCCTGCGCGCACTATTTTATTCATGCCTGTTACGGGCGAAGAGCGCGGATTGATGGGCTCCGAATATTATACCGACAAACCTGTGTTTCCACTTCAAAATACGGTAGTGGATCTTAATATTGATATGATTGGCAGAGTGGACACTGCACACGCCAATAATGAAGAATATGTGTACATCATCGGAAGCAACCGCTTATCTACTGAACTGCATGCAATTAACGACAAAGCAAACACGAATTCTGTCAATATTGAACTGAATTATTCTTTTAATTCATTCGACGACCCAAATCGCTTTTATTATCGCTCAGACCATTATAACTTTGCAAAGAATAGAATCCCCGTTATCTTCTATTTCTCAGGTATACACGAAGATTATCACAAGCCAACAGACACTGTTGATAAAATTCGATTTGATAAGATGGCAAAAATCACTCAATTAGTATTTGCAACTGCTTGGGAGATTGCCAACATGGATCACCGTTTAGTAGTTGATGGAAATTGATTAATATATGAAAAGCTCTGAATCATTCATACAAGACGCCGACACAAAAACCTTTGACCCGGAACACCGTCGTAAAATCAATTTCAATATTGGTCGATACAACGATGCCGTAACAAAAGGATTTAGTCAGTTCGATAATCACGAATTGGGTAGACAACGAGCGTCGTATTTAAAAACACAGGTTATTGAAAACCTAGACAAATATCTTATTGAATTTGAAGCAAACTTTACACGCAATGGCGGAAAAGTAATATGGGCGCAGGATGCCGAAGAAGCTTTAAAAGAAATCCATAAAATACTTAAAGAGAAAAATACACGCAGTGTTGTTAAATCTAAAACAATGACTACGGAAGAAATTCACTTTAATTCTTATTTAGAAAAAAATGGCATTGAATCTATTGAAACAGATTTGGGTGAATACATAGTGCAATTAGCGGGGCAACGCCCCTACCACATTGTAACACCAGCAATGCACATGTCGCGCCACGATATCTCTAAATTGTTTGAAGAAAAATTAGGCATACCCTATACCGAAGATGCTCAAGAATTAACATTAACTGCTCGTCGCATTTTGCGCGAAAAATATTTGAATGCAGAAGTAGGTGTATCTGGTGCTAATTTTTTAGTTGCAGATGTTGGTGGTATTGCAATAACAGAAAATGAAGGAAATGCACGTCTATGTACAACATTCCCTAAAACACATATTGCCATAGTTGGTATTGAAAAATTAATTCCTTCGTTAACGGACCTTGGTTTGTTTTGGCCTATGCTTGCACAAAGCGGCACAGGGCAACAAGTAACGGTCTACAACAGTGTGTTAACAGGCCCTGCAAAACAAGGTGAAAGCGATGGCCCAGAAGAA
>JAYTLG010000038.1:0-2254 GCA_043729555.1 Cytophaga sp. | reverse complement strand
CCAACCTATTCTGACAATATTAATATGTATGGCATGCTCGAAATAAAAGAGATTTTTTCTTTTGGTAGCTGTTATCGATATAATAAAAATTTAAGTTTTATCGTTAGCACTAACTTTTCCATCATGAAAGAAAGTATACTGCTATCCTTCATATACAATACTCCCCTTTCTACAAACTTACCAAACTGGACAGACTCCATAGAATTAAATGGAGGCTATAGTTTTCATTAATGGCTTGCACATTAATACATTTTTTAAATGTTATTATTCGATATATTGAATAATAGAGTCAATTTCAATTAAAATATTCACATTTATACATTTTTAAATCCTATTTGTGCAAATTAGCGTATCATTGAATTGGCTATATAAAATAGCCTAAACAAAACATTTACCCACATACGTATCATGATAAACAGATACAGAACCCGAATCACTTCCAGTTTATTCTTATTACTAAGCTATGCATCCTTCGGACAATTCAGTCCCAACATCGTAGTAGATCAGTTTGGTTATTTACCCAATTCAGAAAAGGTAGCTGTCATTCGTGTGCCCTTTACCGGCTATGATGCACCATCAACGTTTACACCAGGCACAAGCTATGCATTGGTAGATGCGACATCAAATACACCTGTTTTTACAGGCATTCCTGTCACTTGGAATGCTGGAGCTACAGATGTAAGTTCGGGTGATAAAGCATGGTGGTTTGATTTTTCTAGCTATACAACACAGGGCTCTTATTATGTAAAAGACATAACCAATAACGTACGTTCAGCAGAATTTGTCATTGCAGATACGGTTTATAAAAGTGTGTTAAAAGCTGCGGTGCGTATGCTTTATTATCAACGATCGAGTTTTGTAAAAGCAACACCGTATGCAGGCGCTGGCTGGACCGATGCCGCGAGCCACACAGGTCCTTTGCAAGATAAAAATGCGCGTTTATACAACAACTTAACACTCGGTACAGAAAAGGATTTACATGGTGGTTGGTATGATGCAGGTGATTTGAATAAGTATACATCTTGGACAGCAAGTTATGTGATCACATTATTAACAGCTTATCAAGAAAACCCAGCTGTGTTTACAGATGATTTTAATATACCAGAATCGGGTAATGGCATACCAGATATTATTGATGAAGTTAAATGGGGCATTGATCATTTGTTGCGTATGCAACAAAGCGATGGTTCATGCTTATCTGTATTGGGCTCTGCAGGTGGTAGTCCACCGTCGTCGGCAACAGGTCAAAGCAAATACGGACCAGCCACAACAAATGCAACCTTAAAATGTGCAGAAGCATTTGTTCTTGCATCTAAAGTATATAACCAAGTCAACCCTACTGTTTATGGGACATATGCTACAACACTCCAAACAAAAGCGATTGCAGCATGGACTTGGGCGAATGCAAATCAAAATGTAACATTTGCGAATAATTCATCCAGCAATGGATCACAAGGAGTAGCAGCAGGTAATCAGGAAACAGATGACTTAGGTAGAAAAACATCAAAGTTAGGCGCGGCTCTTTATTTATATGACTTGACAGGACAAGCTACGTATTTAACATATTTTGAAACCAATTATATAGACATGCCATTAGTAGCTTGGGGGAGTTATATTAGTCAATACTTCTTGGAGTCGCAAAGCCTTATGATGCATTACTTAACATTGCCAGGCATTTCAACAAGTATTGCCAATAACATTCGAACAAGAACAACTACTGCAATTAATAAGGCAACAGATTTTGCTTATGCTGCTAATAATAACACCGACCCATACCGTTCATATATTCTAGACTACAATTGGGGGTCGAATCAATATAAATCGAACTATGGAAATTTATTTTGGGAATTAAATAACGTTACACTTGGAAGTGTATCTACAAATGAGAATTATCTTAAATATTCTGAAGAGTATATTCACTATATACATGGTGTAAACCCATTGCAACTTGTTTACCTTACAAACATGGCTAGCTATGGTGCAGAGAAAAGTATAAATGAAATGTATCATACATGGTTTGGAGACGGTAGTGCCTTATGGGATCGCGTAGGCACATCAACATACGGGCCACCTCCAGGTTTCTTAATGGGCGGCGCGAATAATAATTACGATTGGGACGGATGTTGCCCTAGTGGATGTGGTTCCACTCAAAACAATGCTGTTTGTACTTCCACAACGCTTTCACCACCCAAAGGTCAACCCAAACAAAAATCGTATAAAGATTTTAATACTGGATGGCCACTAAATTCTTGGC
>JAYTLG010000037.1:0-3583 GCA_043729555.1 Cytophaga sp. | reverse complement strand
TACACAACAGGGCTTCGATTCTCTCTAAAATATTTCCCAAGCAATACACCATCTGATGAATAGATTTCAGAAGCCAATTCATTTTTAGGATTTTCTAATTTAATCAAATCTGGCATGTCACCAAATGCGCCGAGATAATTAAAGCGTATCAAGGCAGACCAAAGAAAGGTTGTATATAGGCCACCAATAAAGAGTGTCCAAAGGATTGTAACGTAACGTGTATGTTTGTTCATGAACTCTATTCGAACGCTTGCAAAGCATTTTAAATTCTTATACTATTTTGTTAAGCGGGCACTACTATTCTTCTTCAACAAGAATGTAAATATCCTCTGTTGGTTTTTTCATCAAGTAATGTTCGCGAGCAAATTTTTCCAACTTTACCTTATCTTGCATTAACGCTTCTTCCTCGGCTTTTACGTCTATGATTTTTTGTTCGTAATATTCGCGCTCATTTTCAAGATCGTCTTTTTGTTGCTTCATTCGGTATTGACTGATTAGATTATTCGCATCAAAAAAAATCATCCAAACTGCAAATACGATTGTAAATAGGAAGAAAAAATTCCTAAATATTGGCGGTAGCGACTTTATCCATTCAAATAGTTTCATAGTGCAATTTACAAAAAAAAACAGTCCCGCTTAGCGGGACTGTTTTTATATTCCTATGAATAAAGTTGTAATTACTTACGCATGTTTTTACCAGGGAAGTATGCTGCTTCACCCAATTCTTCTTCAATACGTAACAATTGATTGTACTTAGCCATACGATCAGAACGAGAACAAGAACCCGTTTTGATTTGACCGCAATTTAATGCTACAGCTAAATCAGCAATGGTGTTATCTTCCGTTTCACCTGAACGATGCGACATTACAGAAGTGTAAGAATTTCTCTTAGCTAAGTTAACTGCAGAGATTGTTTCAGTTAAAGAACCAATTTGATTTACTTTTACAAGGATTGAGTTAGCAATTCCTTGGTCGATACCTTGTTGTAAACGGTTTACGTTTGTAACAAACAAATCGTCACCAACTAATTGCACTTTGTCTCCAACTAATTTAGTTAATTCAGCCCATCCAGACCAATCGTCTTCGTCCATACCATCTTCGATAGATACGATAGGGTAACGCTTCACTAAATCAGCCCAGAATGCAGCCATTTGAGAAGAAGTTAATTTATCACCGGTAGATTTTTTGAAGTGATATAACTTCGTTTCTGAATCGTAGAATTCAGACGCAGCTGCATCAAATGCAATCATAACGTCTTCGCCTGGTCTGTAACCAGCAGCTTCGATAGCTTGGATTACAGTAATCAAAGCGTCTTCGTTAGAAGCGATGTTTGGAGCGAATCCACCTTCATCACCTACGTTCGTAGACATACCTTTTGATTTCAATACTTTTGCAAGATTGTGGAAAATCTCAGAACCCATACGCATAGCCTCAGTGAATGATTTAGCGCCAGTAGGCATAATCATAAACTCTTGGAAATCGATTGAGTTATCAGCATGAGAACCACCGTTAATGATGTTCATCATTGGTACAGGCAATGTGTTTGCACTAACACCACCTACATATCTATATAAAGGCAAGCCAGCTTCTTGAGCTGCTGCTTTAGCCAATGCCAAAGAAACACCTAAGATTGCGTTAGCGCCTAATTTACCTTTGTTAGGTGTACCATCTAAATCAATCATTAAACGGTCAATCAAGTTTTGTTCAAAAACATGAGAACCGATCAATTCAGGAGCGATGATATCATTTACGTTTGCAACAGCTTTCAAAACGCTTTTGCCCATGTAAATTGACTTATCATTATCTCTTAATTCAACAGCTTCGTGCTTACCAGTTGATGCTCCAGATGGAACGGCAGCTCTGCCAACTAAACCATTTTCAGTAATTACATCTACTTCAATTGTAGGATTTCCTCTTGAGTCAAATATTTGACGCGCAATAATTTCTTCTATTAAGCTCATTTCGTTTATATTATTAAGTTGATTTTAAACTATTTTTAAATTAGATACAAATTGGTCGAATAAGTATCTTGAGTCATGCGGACCTGGAGAAGACTCCGGGTGATATTGAACAGAGAATGCATTTTTATCTTTAATGCGAATACCTTCAACAGTATTGTCATTTAAGTTGATGTGCGTAACCTCTACATTGCTTCCTTTCGGAATTGAATTTGCATCGACTGCAAAACCATGGTTCTGCGAAGTTACTTCAGACAAACCCGAAATCAAATTTTTAACCGGATGATTCAATCCTCTATGGCCGTTTGGCATTTTATATGTAGGAATACCATTCGCTTCTGCAAGAATTTGGTGGCCCAAACAAATACCAAACATTGGGTTGTTGTCAGCTAAGATATTTTTTACTGTATCGATTGCATAACTAGTAACAGCAGGGTCTCCTGGTCCATTAGAAATAAAATATCCATTAGGCGACCATGTTTTCATTTCAGCATAAGTAGTCTTAGCTGGGAATACTTTCAAGTAACAATCTCTTTCTGTAAGATTCGACAAAATACTTGTCTTAACACCTAAATCCAATACAGCAACTTTATGCTTTGAATTGGGGTCTCCTAAGAAATAACTATCTTTCGTTGAAACGATACTAGACAACTCCAAACCTTTCATTGAAGGAACGTTTTTAGCAGCCTCACGAAGCTTTTCAATATCAGAAACTTCAGATGATATCACTGCATTCATAGTCGTCCCCTTAGATCGTATATGACGCACCAATTCGCGTGTGTCAATATCACTAATGCCAACAATATTGTTTTTTTCAAAATATGCTTGCAATGAACCGTCTGCATCCTTCCTCGAAAAACCATCCGAAAAGTTTCTGCAAACCAATCCACTAAATTTAACACCAGCGGATTCTTGTTCATCGTCCTTAACACCATAGTTGCCAATGTGGCTTGTAGTGTTAACAATGATTTGGCCGTAGTAAGAAGGGTCGGTATAAATTTCTTGATACCCAGTCATACCCGTATTGAAACAAATTTCACCTGTTGTTGTGCCAATCTTTCCAACAGCAATACCTTTATAGTATGTGCCATCTTCAAGCATTAAATAAGCATCCTTTTGTGTATTAAGTTTCATTTTGAATTTGAAGTTTTAATTTAAAGACAATAAAAAAGGATTCAACATAAAGTCAAATCCTTTTTTATTTAAGATATTATTAAACATTTTACTAACTGCATTATGCTTGTGCTTCAGGATCTGTAGACTCTGTAGAATCATCTTTTTTAGCAGCTGTAGAACGACGTGTTCTTTTTGCAGCAACCTTAACTTCTGAATCTTTAACGTACGTTTCGTTATAATCTACTAATTCAATAATACACATATCAGCGTTATCGCCAAGGCGTGCACCAGTTTTTAAAATTCTAGTATAACCACCTGGTCTTGCTGCGATTTTCTCAACAACATTATCAAATAATTCTTTAACTGAATCTTTATTTTGAAGATAAGAGAAAACCGTTCTTCTACTGTGAGTAGAATCTGCTTTCGCTTTTGTAATCAAAGGTTCAACATACTTTCTAAGCTCTTTAGCTTTAGCAACTGTAGTTGAAATTCTTTTATGAACAATCAAA
>JAYTLG010000036.1:0-3240 GCA_043729555.1 Cytophaga sp. | reverse complement strand
AATAAATCATGTTCAACACGGATAGATCCATCCTTTTGTGCCGACATTTTAGGTTTTGCAAAATCATAGCCCCACGACCAAATATTACGGAACCACAATGTTGGAAGTACTGTAATTTCGGCCTCTACAGGACCATGGTTTACAACACTTATTTTGATTAAGATATCTTCCATATCTCCCTTTGCATATTCGACAAAGACATCAAAATATTTATCTTCATCAAAAACACCTGTATCTACAAGTTCGTATTCCGGTTCTTGCCTCGAACGTTGATTACCATCAATTAATTTTTGATATGGAAATTCTGCTTGAGGATATTTGTACAACATCTTCATATACGAGTGTGTAGGCGTACTATCTAAATAGTAATACAATTCCTTTACATCTTCGCCATGATTACCTTGATTGCCTGTCATCCCAAACAAACGCTCTTTCAAAATTGGATCTTTACCATTCCACAAAGCAACGGAAAAGCACAACAATGATTTGTTATCTGAAATACCTGCTATACCTTCCTCGCCCCAACGATACGTATAGCTACGCGCCATATCATGGGTTGTATGCTCCCATGCCGAACCATCGGCACTATAATCTTCACGGACGGTACCCCATTGACGTTCTGTTAAAAATGGCCCCCAGTTTTTCCATGGGTTATTTTCCTTACTTACTTTTAACCGATCGTGTTCTGCTGTTTTATACTTCGACATGATAGCAATTGCGCTTTGCGCTCTATATTATGTTAGTTAATCTACTACTTTAAATCGCTCGTAACCGACCATATAGGTACGTGGCGTATATTCTTTTATTATTTTTTTCACTTTACGTTTACCTTCATGTACGATTTCAACATGGTAATAATTTTCCATCAATCGAACATCAACAAGCAACTCGCAATGATCCTCCTTTATAGGTGTAATGTAATATACATTTCGCTCTTCCTTTGATTTTTCAACAAGTGCATCTCTACTCGAAAGAACTTGATTGTACAATACATTATCCATACCTCCTTCAACTCGAACAACAACAACATTTACTTCCGAACGATGCAGGTGTACTAATGGAATAAGTGAATCGCCTTGCAATAAAAAGAAATGCGCCTTCGGAGCTCCTCCTTCATTGTATTTCAATTCTGTATTCGTTTGAGCTAAACACGTTATATGAAAGCTAAAACAATAAATAAAGATTTGAAGTTTTATAAAATGAAGCATTGGCACTATTTGGTGTAGCTAAGATAAAAAAATATTTGTTTAGACCCATATTTATCACCTATCTTGCCTAGGTTATTGAGGGAATGCAATTGGATATTAAAAAAGATATGAAGTACCAATTTCTAGGATATTAAAGTTGAAAACACAACTGAATTGACTGAACGAAATTATCTATACGTAAAAAAATGATTGCGGTTATACAACGTGTACAAAACGCACACGTGGAAATTGAAAAACAGATCCACACATCCATAAACAATGGATTATTGATTTTATTGGGCGTTACCCATACTGATACAGACGAGGATGTAGCATGGCTTTCATCCAAGATTTGCAACCTACGCATCTTTTCGGATGAAGCAGGCAAGATGAATCTGTCAATCCTTGAAACCAAAGGTGACGTATTGGTTGTCAGTCAGTTTACCTTATTCGCCAGCACACAAAAAGGGAATCGACCTTCCTTTTTAGAAGCCGCAAAACCCGAACAAGCCATTCCTTTGTATGAAGGCTTTAAGCAATCGTGTAGCAAATTAGTAGAAAAAGAAATCGCTTCTGGGGTATTTGGAGCCGATATGCAGGTGCACTTAACAAACGATGGACCGGTAACCATCATCATAGACACAAAAAAAAACAGTAAAGATGGGTTTAAAGGAATTACAATCCGATGTAGATCAATGGATTAAAGAACATGGTGTTCGCTACTTCAACGAATTGACCAACACCGCACTTTTGGTAGAAGAAGTTGGCGAAGTCGCACGCATTATGGCGAGAACCTACGGAGAACAATCGTTTAAAGAATCGGATAAAGATAAAAACTTGGCCGACGAGTTGGCAGATGTCTTGTTTGTGTTGACCTGCATTGCAAATCAAACGGGCATTGATCTAGAAAAGGCCATGCAAGAAAATATGCATAAAAAGACAAATCGCGACAAAGACCGTCACAAGAATAACGACAAGCTTTCGAACTGAAAAAATTATTGTTTGTAAAAAGCCTACTACCATTTGAATAAAAGCGTGAAATCGTTAATTTTATGCAATTAACCTAAACACAAAGACCGATGAGTGCTTCTAAAGCCTTAAACTTTCCGATTGAACGTACACAACACTCAAGATTATCTGAAACAGATTTTTCGAACTTGGAATTTGGGACGGTCAACTCGGATCATATGTTTGTGGTTGATTATAAAAAAGGTGCTTGGGTAGATCCAAAAATTATTCCATTTCAAGATATTACGGTAAGTCCGGCATGTAGCTCATTACATTACGGACAAACAGTGTTTGAAGGTATGAAAGCATTCCGTGCACCAAATGGTGACTTACTTGTTTTTAGGATTGAAAAACATTTGGAACGCATGAATAATTCAAACCGTCGTTTGTGTATTCCTGAAATTCCCGCAGAATATTTCTACAATGCAATTGATGAATTGGTAAAGTTAGATCAAAACTGGATTCCAGATAAAGCAGGATGTTCGTTGTATTTACGTCCATTCATTTTTGCAAACGATCCGTTTATTGGTGTTAAACCTTCGTCGGCATATAAATTTATGATCTTTACTTGTCCTGTAGCTGGTTATTACAAAGGCACGGTAAAAGTAATTATCGAATCTGATTTTGTACGTGCTTCTCCAGGTGGTATTGGTGCAGCTAAAACAGGTGGTAACTATGCAGCATCTTTATTGCCTGCTAAATTAGCATCCGATAAAGGCTACCAACAAATTTTATGGACAGACAGCAAAGAACACAAGTACTTTGAAGAGTCTGGCACAATGAACTTGATGTTTGTAATCAACGATGTGTTGATTACACCGTCTCTTGATGGCTCTATCCTTCCAGGTATTACACGCGATACAATCTTAACGATTGCGAAAGATTGGGGTGTTAAAGTTGAAGAAAGAAAAGTAAGCATCGAAGAAGTGATTACGGCATTTGACAACGGAACCTTGCAAGATGCATTTGGCACGGGCACAGCTGCTACCATCACACAGATTGCTGAAATCCACCACAACGGCAAAGACATGGTATTGCCTGCAGT
>JAYTLG010000035.1:0-11727 GCA_043729555.1 Cytophaga sp. | reverse complement strand
TTTGGAATTTGTTTTTTGTTATTTGGAATTTCTTTGATAATCTGCTTTATACCTTAAGTATTAGCCTCACCTCGGTATTCTCTTCTCATGCGGATCTACCTCTGGGAAGTTTAGACTTTCTTCCAAGCGTTTTTCCAATTCAGGAGTAAGAATATGTTCAATGGTTTCGGCATCGTCGTGTACGTGATCGGATGCCAATAATAAATTTTTAGATAAATACATTTCCCACAATCGATGCAGACGTACAATACGTTGTCCGCGTTTGATGCCTTCGGTTGTGAGCGACCAGCCTTCTGGACTGCGTTGTAAATAACCTTCAAATTTTAATTGATATAAGGCTGGATATACTTTCCATACGGGTAGTTTTCGTTTCGCTAACAAATTACTTAGTGCATGCGTGTCTTTAAAGCGATTTTCTTGTTCACCTAAATGATACAATGCCTTCAAAATATTTTCTTTTAATATCAACGATTGGTGTTTTAATACGCGATACATGCCATATACCACGCCCTTTTTAGGAGCAAATAAAATGGATGCAAAAGCAAATAAGGATATCGTAATTACGATCCACGGACCTGTAGGCATGGATGGATATTTGTAAGAAATGTATGCGCCAATAATTGCTGCAAACGAATTAAACACGACCGCGAGTACCAACAATCGTTTAAGATTGTCGGTCCAATAACGGGCTGCAACGGCAGGTGTAATCAACATGGCCGACATCAATACCACACCAACCGATTGGATACCTGTAACGATTGAGATTACGGTAAGCGTAGTGAGTATCAATTGCAATCCACGAACAGGCAATCCGATACTACCCGCAAAGGTAGTGTCAAAACTAATGAGTTTAAATTCTTTGAAGAAAAAAGCAGCAACACCAATCACAACAATGCTGATGATGCCATAGGTAATTAGATCTTTCTCTAATAGCGCCGCCGCTTTACCAAACAAGAAACTATCCAAGCCGCTCTGTGCACCGCTGCCCGAATGTTGTATGTGTGTAAGCAAGATAATGCCGACAGCAAAAAATACCGAGAGTACTACTGCAATGGCAGTGTCTTGTTTTAGTTTTGAATGTCTAGAAATTAAGTCGACAAGATACAGCGATAGCCAACCAGTAATAAATGCACCTGGCAAAAGTATCCATAAGGATTTTGTTTGGAAAAGAATGAATGCCATGCATATACCTGGAAGGATGGAGTGTGCAACGGCATCGCCCGCTAAACTTTTCTTCTGTAAGAAAGCAAAGCTACCCACCACAGATGCCGAAAGATTTAACAAAATCGTTCCGATCACAACGGTGCGCACGTTGGGGTCTTCGAGGAGGAGGAAGCGGATTAATTCGTTCATTTTTTTGCTGAAAGCAAAAGGCTTAATGCCTAAAGCTTTTTCGTTTGTTTGTTTTATGTAAAGAGCTAAACGCTGAAGGTTAAAAGCTAAAAGCTAAAAGCTATTAATCACTATTTTTAAAGTCAAATTTATCTCGGTTATTAGATTTAAGAAACGATTTTAGCTTTAGGCTTTAAGCGTTCTGCCTTTGGCTTTATTCGCGGTTCGGGAATTGTTCATTATGCAGCAAATCACCTACACTCGATAAGATGTTTAATTTTCCGCCATATGTTTTTTGAAGCAATTCCTTGGTGAATACTTTTTGCGTTGGACCGCTTGCTACCAAGCGTGTATTTAACAAGAGTATCCAATCGAAGTATTCGTCGGCCGAATTTAAATCGTGGTGTACGACAATAATGGTTTTACCCTTTGCCGTCATTTCTTTTAGTAAGGCAATAATTGTTTTTTCGGTTGACGCATCAACACCAGCAAAAGGTTCGTCCATGAAATATAAGTCGGCATCTTGTGCCAAGGCACGCGCTAAGAATACACGTTGTTGTTGTCCGCCAGAGAGTTGGGAAATTTGTCTGTCGGCAAAAGCTTCCAGACCAACTTTTCTCAAACATTCAATCGCCATTTCCTTATCTGCTTGTCGCAACGATTTGAAAATGCCTACGTGGCCATAACGACCCATCAAGACCACATCCAAGGCCGAAGCAGGGAAGTCCCAGTCTACCGATTCGCGTTGAGGTACATAACTAACCTTTTTGCGAACCTGCTCAAGGTCTTGATTGAATAGCTTTACATAGCCACTTGCTTTGGGAATTAAGCCCATCGCTGTTTTTATAAGCGTCGATTTACCGGCACCATTCGGTCCAATAATACCAGCAAGTACACCAACAGGTAATGTTAAATCAATATTCCACAATACAGGTCGTTTCGAATAACTAACCGTTAAGTCGTGTATTTCTAAAACTGGATTTTCAACATGTTCAATCATAACTAAAATTTTTATAAGCTGAATTTAGATGCAATATTTCTATTGTCACTGTCGTCAGACCACTTTTTTGTGGTCCGACGACTTATTCGAAAGAAGAGCAATACATTCTTATTTTAAAGCAGCTACAATTGTCGCTACATTTTTTCGAACCATGCCAATATACGTTCCTTCTGGCGTACCTGCCGAGCCCATCGCATCTGAGTACAAGGTACCACCAATGGCGATGTTGTGGCCTTTTTGACGACAGCCATCCAACACAGCTTTAATCGATTGGTCGGATACAGACGTTTCGATGAACACCGATTTTATTTTTCGATCTACAATAAGGTTTACCAACTGTGTAACATCGTTCAAACCAAAATCGGATACCGTTGAAATCCCTTGTAAACCTTTTACTTCTGTGTTGTATGCCAAACCAAAATAGCCAAATGCATCGTGTGCGGTAATTAATACCCGTTGCGCCGTGGGGATCGATTCCATATTAGTTTTCACCTCTTTGTCAAGACTGTCGAGTTGTGCTAAATAAGGGGGCGTGTTTGCCGCTACAATCGTTTTTAGTTTAGGTTCTTTCTTTATCAAGTTAGTTGTCATAGCCAATACTGCGGCTTTCCATAAGGCAACATCGAACCAGATATGTGGATCATACACCTTTGCATTCGCATCCAATAAGCGAAGTTTATCTGTTGAAAGACCATCACTCATTGCAATGACTGTTTTTTTAGAAGCCATCTTTTCTAAAATTTCAGCCATCTTACCTTCCAGGTGTATGCCGTTATAAATGATGACATCCGCTTTTTGCAAACGTTCTAAGTCGCCTTGGGTAGCCTTATATAAGTGGGGATCCACACCTGGGCCCATCAATGAAATAACTTCAGCGCTATCTCCAACAACATTTTTGACAGCATCGCCAATCATACCCGTTGTGGTTACAATGAGCAACTTATGCGGTTTGTTGTCTGCCATATCTGTTCCCGAACAAGAAAAGAGCAGTGCAAGAATACAAAGAGATAGAATATGTTTCATGAATTAAGAAATAAGGTTTTATGTCGAACTATTCCGACACATATAAGTTTTTAGCTACTTCATTTGAAATAACAAATGGTTTATTTGCTGCAAGAACAATTTCAAGGGATCCATCAAATGCAATACGCTCTTTGATAGCTATTTTAGCGCCCGGACAAATATTTAAACGGTCTAGATACTGTAAGAATGCTGGGGATGTTTCAATCATGCCAACAACAGTACCTGTAAAGCCAACAGGTAAATCGCATAACAAATGTTTTTTGCGAATGGTAATTTCGCCTTGATGATCGGGGATAGGGTCGCCATGTGGGTCAACTGCTGGATTGCCAAGAAATTCATCGAGGCGACTAATCAATAACGGAGAATGGATGTGTTCGAGTTGTTCTGCAATTTCGTGCACCTCGTCCCAATGGAATTTAAGTTTATCAACCAAAAAAACTTCCCAAAGTCGGTGCTTGCGAATAATCTGCAGGGCTTCTTTTTTCCCTTTTTTTGTAAGTGTTACGCCTTGGTATTTGATGTAGTTGATGTAGGCTTTCTCTGAAAGTTTTCGAAGCATATCCGTAACGGAGGCAGGCTTCGTTTTTAACACCTCCGAAATTCCATTCGTAGATACATCTCTATTTTGATCTCCGGAAAGATGATAGATGGTTTTGATGTAGTTCTCTTCGGTGTGAGTAAGCATGATTTTAATTTCGATTTATAAAAATAAGAATTTAGGATAGTCTAAAAAAATATTTTGGCCTATTTATTTTTAAGTTGAATTGAATTTAAAGTTGCGATAGTAGCAAGTTGAGGGTAGAGGTGAAGTTTTAATACAGTGTATTGTATCTAAAAAAGAAACCTTGAAAATAAAAAATTGAATTATTTTAAGCTGTTTAAATTTGAAAGTTAAACTGGCGGGATTGAATATTTCTTATAAATCAATATTTAATTCGTTTTTATACCATTCTAATAATAGATCCGCTTTCCATAAAAGTTCATCTTGATTGCCTTGTTCGTAGAATGAAATGTTTGAAAGTGCCTGTTTGATTTCTGGAGCTGAAGGAAGATTGTTAAATGAAATAACAATACCCGCCTGGAATTTTTGAATGTATTCTTCCCAAGTTGGATTGGTGGAACAAATTACGGGGAGTCGATTCAGGAAGTATTCGAACAATTTTGTAGGTACACGCAAATGGGTACTTTCATTAAAGCGATAAGGTAATAAACCGATTTGGTGTTCGTCGATGGCTGACAAAATTTCAGTGTGGTCAACTGGGTAATTTCCACCGATAAGTTTTATGAAAGGAAAGGGAGCGATGCGGTTTTTGATTTTTGAAAGTTCATAACATTTGGGAGCAAAACCAATAATTGTTAATTCATAGCGATAATCAAAAAGGTGCATTTTGATGGCTAAATCGATGGCTTCAAAAACACCATATGAACCTGCGATGGTTCCAGAATACAAAAGTTTGATTTTGTCCCCATCTCTGTTTTTTACAATTTTTGTACGTTCGGGTAGGGGCCCAATGTATTTGTTTTCGAGTATCAATACGGGTTCATGAATACGGTCTGCCAACTCTGTTTTGTATATTTTTTCTGCTAGGAGGTATCCATCAATCAAGCTTTTTACTATGCGTTCCTTTAGGCGTACCCAATGGGCAATAGTTGACTTAATCAAAGATGGGAAGGCATCGGTATAGAGTATGTTATGGAAGTAGTTTTCTTGTACATCGTATATAAATTGACAACCAAATAATATTTTGTATACAGATGTAACTAACAGTAATTCATGTGTTGAAACGATAATTGTATCAGGTTTTACTTTAACTGCACGAATGAGAAAATTCCAAGGTGCTAAAAAACGTGAAATGGATAGTCTTGAGGATGAAAAAATAGGATAAAATAAGATGTTTGCTTCGTTCTTTTGCTTGCTTTTTAGACCGGCAATGTGGATTTCTGTATTTGGCAAAAGACTTAAACTTTTCCCGATTTTTTCGTACATTCGGGAATCGTTTGTTGGTTTTAAAACCGAGCCAATAAGAATTCTATGTTTAATCATATTTATAAAAATAGCAAAAAAATTATATAAGTAATAATTCAAATGAAAGAAATAATTGAAAAAGTGTGGGAGGACCGTTCGTTACTTTCTACACCAGAAGTTCAAAATACAATCAACGCAGTAGTCGAAGCCTTAGATAAAGGAAGTTTACGTGTTGCGCATCCGAACGCAGATGGAAGTTGGACAGTGAATGATTGGATTAAGAAGGCAGTAATCATGTATTTTCCGATCCGTAAAATGGAAACCATTGCCTGCGGACCGATGGAATTTTATGACAAAATGGCGTTAAAAACGGGTTATGAAGCACTGGGTGTTCGTGTAGTTCCACATGCAGTTGCACGTTATGGATCCTACCTAGCGAAGGGTGTTATACTAATGCCGTCGTATGTAAATATTGGTGCGTATGTTGATTCGGGTACCATGGTTGATACTTGGGCAACTGTTGGTAGCTGTGCTCAAATTGGTAAAGATGTGCATTTAAGTGGTGGCGTTGGTATTGGTGGCGTATTAGAACCCGTACAAGCGGCTCCAGTTATAATTGGTGATGGTGCCTTTTTAGGTTCTAGATGTATCGTTGTTGAAGGTGTTCGGATTGGTAAAGAAGCTGTTTTAGGCGCTAATGTTGTTTTAACAGCTAGTTCTAAAATTATCGACGTTACTGGTCCTGAACCAGTTGAATATAAGGGTTTTGTTCCAGATCGTTCGGTTGTTATTCCCGGTACTATTCCGAAAGAATTTGCTTCTGGAACGTACCAAGTGCCTTGTGCATTAATTATTGGTAAAAGAAAGCCAAGTACAGACTTAAAAACGTCTTTAAACGATGCTTTGAGAGAAAATAATGTGAGTATCTAGAATCTTGTTTCTGCACAAACGAATTGAAATGGAGTGTTCTCGATCCCGATTGAGAGCACTCCATTTTTATTTTAATAGTGTTATAATTGCATTATTTCTATAAGTTGTATGTTTTTTTAAGGGTATTGAAATATAAATATAGCTGTATCTTGTTTCCTAAAAAGTCTCGCCTATATTTGAAATAGAAGCATAAATAGCTCTTATTTTAAACTTGAAATACATATGGGAAAGTTAAATTCAATTGGATTAGAAGAAGATTTGGCAAAGGAGTTATCCGCAAAGTTAAATGAACTACTCGCAAATTATTCTATTTTTTATATGAATACCCGCGGGTTTCATTGGAATATTGCGGGTGAAAAATTCTTTGAATTGCATGTTAAATTTGAAGAGTTGTATAACAATTTGGTATTGAAAATTGATGAAGTGGCAGAGCGTGTATTGACTTTGGGTTTTCATCCGATGCATGCATACACCGATTACATTGATGCGTCTGATATTTTATCTATCAAAAATGTTAGTGATGGGAAAATAGCAGTTCAATGTATTTTAGATTCATTTACAGTGCTTATTACAAAGCAACGCTCCTTGTTGGAATTGGCTACAAAAGCAAATGACGAAGGTACAAATGCCTTAATGAGTGATTATATTCGTGAACAGGAAAAAATGGTATGGATGTATCGTGCCTATATGGGTAAGTAATATTTCATAAAAAAGTCCTTTGTAATATTTACAAAGGACTTTTTTATATTGAAGGACGCTTTTTATTTTCGTTTCAAGAAAGGTAAATAATAAACATAGGAAGGTTTTGTACCAACTCCGTTAACAGCTACAAAAATAGATTTGTCTGTTACACACACACCTGTAATGGGTGACTGCATAAAATCAATCGCAATTTTTGTCCATTTGCTTCCTAAATCTTCAGAGAAGTATAATTCACCTTTACTCGTAGCCGCGTATAAAACGCCGCCTTGGGCTACTAAGCGCGTAACCAGCTTGCCTTCCATACCAACATTGTACGCTTTCCAAGAACCCCCTTTGTTGTCGGATCGATACACTCCATCGTCGGTTGCTACAAAAATACTTTTGCTAATGTCTGCTAAATCGCCAATATTCTTACTTTCAGGCAAACCCTTGTCACTATGTTCCCATGATTCACCTTTTTTAATATTTAAAAAGTAAACCCCATCCCCATGGATGCTACAAAACATAGATTTTTCCGAGCTTTCGATGTTATTGATGTAGCTTTTGCCTAATGGCGTGAAACCAACACCTATGGCTCTGAAAGTTTTGCCTAAATTGTGAGACAGGTAAATCGTTTTTTGCCAGTTGCATACAAACAGCATGGAGTCCATACTGTAGATATAAAAAATCTTACTGGTACCTAATTTACCACTACCTAGTGGTTCCCATTTTTTTAAATCGGTGCTTCTGAATAATCCAAAACCGTCTCTAAAACCTGTATAATAATATTCTTGATGTTTAATGATGACACTAACGCGTGCCGTTTTTAAGTTAGGCGAAACTTCAATACGTTTGAAACGAAATAATGAATCTTGGTATTGATACAAACCTTTGGTTGAACACATAAACATGCCATCACCAGGTATGTAGTACAAGTTGTCTATCTGCAAACTATCTGGATTATAGCCGTATTCTATCTTTTTCCAATCCTTGGATAAAGTTTTGCCACCAATAGTTTGGGAGTTACTGATTAGTGACAAAGACAATAAGAAAGCAACTGCAAATATTCTTATCATAAGGGATTTGACAATTCAAATATTTTTAAAGTATAATTTTATACCAATATAATGAAATACTTTAGAAAAGTACCTCATTAACGAGTAGATTTTTAGGGTTGTCCCAATTGTAAAAACCTTTTTTTGTTTTATTACCCAGATACCCTGATTCTACCATCCTTATAAGTAGCGGGCTCGGGGCATATTTGTCTGTTCCAAAACCTGTGTGAAGTACGTTCATAATGTTTAAACATATGTCTAGGCCTATGTAATCAGCTAGTTGTAGCGGTCCCATAGGGTGTGCCATACCAAGTTTCATAATCTGATCGATTTCTTCAACGCCTGCTACGCCTTGGTCTAGGGTGCAGATGGCCTCGTTAATCATCGGCATTAAAATGCGATTGGCAACAAAGCCTGGAAAATCTGCTGTGCACACCGGTATTTTGTTTAACTGCTTACTGATTTCAATAACGGTTTGTATAGTTTCTTTACTTGTAAAGTTACTTGAAATTACTTCGACTAAAGGCATGATGGGGACGGGATTCATGAAGTGCATGCCGATAACTTTCTCGGGCCTTTTTGTGAAATTTGCTAATTGCGTTATTGAAATAGAGGATGTATTGCTTGCTAGTATTGTTGCTGGATCGCAGATTTGGTCAAGGGTTTCGAATACCTTCCTTTTTATTTCAAGCGATTCAGGAACAGCTTCAATAATTAAAAAACTTTTTTTTGCAGCGAAAGCAAAATCATTCGTAGGGGTAATGCAGTTTAGTATTGTCTGTTTATCTGAAAGCGCAATACTTCCTTTACTTATTTGTCGTTCTATATTGGAATGTATTTGGTTTATGGCTCGTTCAAGTGCAGTAGCATTTGAGTCGTACAAATAAACTGGAAAATGGAATTGCGCAAAGGTATGTGCAATGCCACTGCCCATAGTGCCAGAACCAATGATTAATATTTGTTTATCCATGTATTTCATAATAAAATTCTGTATTGATACCTTAATTTAGGTATTATTAAAATATAATTTTGTTATTTCTTGCACTTTAAATTAATCTATACTAGTTTTGTATAGTAAGATTTGAGATTAAAATTGCAAAATTTATGAGCCAATCTAAAATATGTTTGTTCTATGCATCATTTATTTGTAAGCTGTTGAAAAAAAACGCAAAGGATTACTGAAAATATATATTTGGAAATCAATATTTTAATCTCAATGTTATTAAATTGATACCTGAATACTGGAGAATTAACATTCTCTTAATACCAAAAACACGAAATTTGAAGCGAATTAAACAGAAAAGTATCTTTATTTAAAAATTTATATGGAAAATTACGAAATCCCACAGAAGTCTAAATTTAATTCTACGTTTGCATTATTAGTAATCCCAATTTGCATTATTGTTGCAGAACTTGTGTTTCATTATGTATTTGGCGATGCAGATAATTTTGAAACTACCGGTGAACCGAAAGTAGGAAACTATTTTGGTATCGTATACAAAGGTGGTTTTATTGTTCCAATATTGATGTCATTCTTTTTAATGGTAATTACCTTTTCTGTTGAGCGTTTTATTACGATTCAACAAGCGTATGGCAAAGGTTCATTAGACAACTTTGTTCGCAAAATTAAATTGGCGCTTTCTACTAACAATGTAGATGCTGCGATGGAAGTTTGTGAAATTCAACAAGGTTCTGTAGGTAATGTTACCTTATCGGTATTACAGAAATATAAATTAGTGTCTAAAGACTCCACGTTAAATAAAGAGCAAAAACAAGAAGCGATACAAAAAGAATTGGAAGAATCTACGTCATTAGAATTGCCAATTTTAGAAAAAAACTTAACCATCTTAGCAACCTTAGCATCTGTAGCTACACTTGTTGGTTTGTTGGGTACTGTTGTTGGTATGATTAAAGCCTTTGCAGCGCTAGCATCTTCAGGTACACCAAATGCAGAAGCATTAGCAACAGGTATTTCGGAAGCCTTAATTAATACAGCTTTAGGGATTGCATCTTCTGCATTTGCAATCATTTTCTATAACTTGTTTACAAGTAAAATTGATACCTTAACATACAGCATTGATGAAGTAGGTTTCAGTATCAATCAAAATTTTGCAAAGCACAATAAAGAAAAAGCAACAGCTGTAGTGGCTTAATTATTTCATATTCTTAAGCATGTCTAAAGTAAAAGGAAAAAAACAAAGTATTTCTCTCGACATGACTGCCATGTGTGATATGGCATTCTTGTTACTTACTTTCTTTATCCTAACGGCTAAAATGAAAGTGCCTGAGCCTGCTCAGTTTGATGTGCCTTCATCGGTATCTACACAAAAATACGAAGAGAAAAATTTAATTCGTATTTCGGTAAGTAACGACGATCGTATATTCTTAACGGTGCCTGATCAAACGCTTAGAAGAGAAATGATCGATGCGTATTCAAATACATTTAAAGTAAATCTATCTGAAAAACAAAAAATGGCTTTCGAATTAACGGAAACATTTGGAATGCAAAAAACAGATTTGATTTCGTATTTGGCGCAACCTGCTGATGTTCGAAAGAAATTTCCGCAGGGTGGAATACCTGCAGATTCATCAAAAAATGAATTGGAGCAGTGGATCGCAACGGCAACGGGCGTTCGTCCCGAATTGACAATTGCGATTAAAGGGGATAAGGATGCCAATTATAATAAAATTGGAGAAGTTATTGCAACCCTTAAAAAGAGAAGAATTCACACGTTTAGCTTGGTAACAACCTTAGAGGCTAGACCTGCAAACTTATAAGATACCATGGCTGAAATTAATACAGGCGACGGCGGCGGTAAAGGTGGCAAGAAGAGATCCAAAAAAATGTCTACCAAAGTAGATATGACACCTATGGTGGATTTGGCCTTTCTCTTAATTACTTTCTTCATGTTGGCGACGACCTTAACAAAGCAACAAAAGTTTGATTTCGGTGTTCCGCCAGATGTTAAGGATCCGAAAGAACAACCCGAATTGAAAGCAAGCAACGCAATCACCATTATTTTAGGGAAAGATGATTTGGTTTATTGGTATGTCATGAATCAAGATGGTTCTACAGATTTTCATGAAACTGATTTCTCAGATGATGAAGGGATACGTGCAACCTTAATTGAACGTAAAAAAGCAGTAGGCAATGATTTGAATGTTGTAATCAAACCTATGAAAGATTCGAAATATAAAAACTTGATTGATATTATTGATGAGTTGGCTATATTGGGTATTGGTAAAAAAGCCCTAGTAGAAGTCAATGCCGAAGATATATTATTGGTTAGCCGAGAAAACGCTTCATTTAAATAAACTATGGAAAAGGAATTAGACTTAGAAAGAGCCACCTTCGACGAGATTGTTTTTGAAGACAGAAATAAATCATATGGGGCATATTTTCTTCGAGTATTATACGAACAAAATGTGTCTGTTTCGGCCATCGTAACATGTGTTGCCTTTACCATATTGGCTTTGGGCGTGAATTTTTATTACAACATTACTTCGGGACCAACAGAAATTTTGGTGCCTGTGGAGATTAGCATGGAAGTTTCTGAAGAACCTTTGAAAAAAGAGGAATTGGAAAAATTGCCACCACCACCACCTAAATTGGAGCAACCTAAAATAGAAGAAGTAAAGTATTTACCACCGGTGATCAAACCCGATAAAAGTGTTAAGAAAGAAGAGCAGATGAAAGAACTGGACTCACTTTTGAAAACTACAATTTCTAATCAAAATGT
>JAYTLG010000034.1:0-2899 GCA_043729555.1 Cytophaga sp. | reverse complement strand
GCCCAATACGGGATCAGCAAACAATGTGCTGACCCTGTAACTGGGTCTTCATTTATGCCTGATTGTGGTGCAAATACTCTCGATACAAAATCCACATCTGTACCTTTTGCGGTAAAAATTACACCTGCTGCTTGCACTTGATTTAATAAGTTTAAGTCTGGTTCTATCGTTCGCACTTCAACTTCGGTATTCAATTCAATTAAGAAGAAAGTCTCGTTTCTTGTCCAGCTTACTGCTTGAGCCGCAAACGCAGCCTTCAATACAGCAGGGTAGGCTACTTCTTGCAATTTTGCTGTGGGAAAATTTAAGGTTAGTATTTCACCTTCTTTTGTTACAATCAATTCGCCACTTTTAGATTGGAATTGAATGTGTGCTTGATTGTAATTCAATTTATAAAACAATACATACGCTGCCGCTAATGTTGCATGTCCACACAGGGGTACTTCTATTGTTGGCGTAAACCAACGGATGTTGAAATGCGTCTTTTCTTTTACAAAGAATACCGTTTCAGATAAATTATTTTGCGCCGCAATTTGTTGCATGGTATTGTCTGGCAGCCATGTTTCTAATGGACATACAGCAGCAGGGTTTCCTGTAAAAGAACCATTTGTAAATGCATTAATGATGTAAATGGGAATTTGCATGTTTTTTAATTTAGAAACCAAACAAAACTATAGAGTGGCTTGTCGATGTTTTTGGTAATTGCTCCACTTTCTATTTGGATTGTTTCTGTTATGTCCTGTAATGAAGCGTTCGGCTTTGCTAAATTGATTACATGCTCATCAAACCAATTCGGACTGTATACGGTTGCAGCCTTTGAAAAGGTTTCTGCGTTGCGAGATTGCTGTTGTTTTAACGAGAGTGTTTTGTATGTTGTATTTGTTGACATAGTAGTAAGATTTTGAGTGAAGAAATAATGAATGCATGTTCAATTCTAAATTGATCATGAGGCATTGTTGAATTCGAAGGAATAACAATTAAAAGTGCTTTCTTGTTTTCATAGTCGTACGGTTATAGTTCCACTTGGGTAGGAATTGGCACCTTGCTATGCTGGGCAGGTTGCCAGAAGTTCATAGAGCCTAATCTCTCCCTTCGTTCTGTATAATACACGACCCTCAATTGGGTAGGTGATACAAAAGTACATTTAGTTTCAATAAAAACAAATTTTATTCTTAATTATTTAAAATGTAATATATTTTCAGAATAAAATTTTGACAATTGTTTATTTTTAATTCAAATAGGAGGTTTTGTTTATTTGTTGCGATTGTGTTTTGGGTACAATAAAAAAGGCAATAGGAACTTTCTTTACACATTCGACTTTAAACGTTACAAATACCACAAACACTTCTTAAATTAGTGGGATTTTAATAAGATAGAATGAGGAATAAAATACTAAGCGACGGAGCGAAGGAGCTGAGCTACGAAATTCGTGAGATTGTTAAAAAAGCAGATCTGATTCATAAAAATGGACAAGCAATTGTTTTTGAAAATATTGGTGACCCCATTCAGAAAAGTAATGTTGTTCCGCAATGGATTAAGGAAACAATTTCGAATCTGACATTAGATAATAAAAGCTATAGTTATTCGCCTTCAAAAGGTGTGTTGAAAACGCGTCAATTTCTTGCCGAATTAAATAACAAAAAAGAAGGTGCACAAATAGATGCAAACGACATCTTATTTTTTAATGGCTTAGGCGATGCCATTGCAAAAGTGTATCAGTTTATTAGTCGAAGTTCTCGTGTAATCGGGCCATCGCCTGCATACTCTACACACTCGTCTGCAGAGGCTGCACATGCTAGTCAAGATCCGATTACCTATAAGTTGGATCCAAATAATCATTGGTATCCCGATTTAGATGATCTTTATAACAAGGTTAAATACAACCCGAATATTATTGGCATATTGATTATCAATCCCGACAATCCTACGGGAATGGTGTATCCATTTGAAACATTGAAGCGTATTGTTGCCATTGCACGTGAGTTTAATTTGTTTATTCTAAGCGATGAAATTTATTCGAACATAACGTATAATGGTGCGCGTGCCTATTCTTTAGCAGAGGTTGTTGAAGATGTTCCGGGCATTGCAATGAAAGGGATTTCAAAAGAATTTCCTTGGCCAGGTTCGCGTTGTGGTTGGATGGAATATTACAACCGAGGTAAGGATGCTGATTTTGATAGCTTCTGTTCGGCATTGGATAATGCAAAAATGATTGAAGTGTGTTCAACGACATTGCCGCAGTTGGCAATTCCAATTATCATGTCTGACCCGCGTTATCTACCGTATAGAGAGGCATTGAATAATGATATTGGTAAACGTAGTAAAGTGATTGCTGGAATTTTAGGCGCAGTGCCTGAGTTGATGTTTAACGAAACGTATGGTGCGTTTTACAATACCATTGTATTTAAAGAAGGTGTATTGAACGACAAACAAACGTTGCCTATTAGTAACGCTGCAAACAAAGCTTTGGTAGAAAAGTGGGTTAGCGAGCCAGGCATCGATTTAGATAAACGCTTTGTATATTATTTGCTTGCTTCAACAGGTATTTGTGTGGTTCCAATCTCTTCGTTCTGTTCAGATTTGAAAGGCTTTAGAGTAACCTTGTTGGAAGAAAATAAAGAATTGTTAGAGAAAACATTTACAACAATACGTGATTCTATTCGAACGTATTTGAAAAGTTAAGCTAGCTGCTAGGTACTAGTTTATAGCTGCTAGATAAAAAAGTAAAGGTTATATATAACCTTTACTTTTTGTAGGCTATAGTATTTGATGTTTAGTCTAGAAACTAGTACCTAGTAACTAACTAGTCGTCCCTTAAAAAGCCAGTTTTTTCAAGAAGTGGTTAAAATTTAAAAGTGTGTAGATTATTGAGTAGATGCAGCGATTTAAGCTGTCCAAA
>JAYTLG010000033.1:0-21165 GCA_043729555.1 Cytophaga sp. | reverse complement strand
TTTGGACAGCTTAAATCGCTGCATCTACTCAATAATCTACACACTTTTAAATTTTAACCACTTCTTGAAAAAACTGGCTTTTTAAGGGACGACTATTTAGATTTGGCAGAAAATAATGCCCAACGAGGTTTGGCGTTTGATATGGCAGCTTGGATAAAGTTCTTGGATGGTTTCTTAGAACTCTCAAATTATCCTATCCTTAAAGATCAAGGCAAGGTAAATATGCTTGAAGCTAAATTAAAAGCTATATCCGAATATGAAAAGTTTAGAGTGATTCAAGATCTGGATTATGAAAGTGATTTCGATAAAGAAATAAGAAGGATTGAAAAAAAATAAGTATTGCCTCACCTCACCATTCTCACATACAAATCCTCTACCTTTTTTCTAGCCCACGGCGTCTTGCGCAAAAATGCTAAGCTCGATTTAATGCTCGGGTTAATATTAAAGCAATTGATGTTAATGATAGCACCCATTTCTTCCCATCCATACTCTTCCACCAGCTCGTTCAAAATCATTTCGAGTGTTTTGCCATGCATTGGATTGTTTACTTGTTCGGATGCCATAGGAGAGGTTTGAGACTATTTGCTTTGTTGATTTTGATGGATTATTAAGATCGATTGAATGTTTATAAAATCAGACTGAAAGTCAGACACATCAAAGTTTGGGGAATTGGACCAAGAAGATTAAAGGATATTTTTATTTACAATTGGTCTGCCAATAAATTCAATTGGCTTGCCAATTTCCAACCAGGATTTACAACCACCGTATTCGGGAAGTAAGTCCAATTGAAACGAAGCTCCAAACTCACATACCTGCACAATAAGTAAATGTATGCTGTTGCCCCAACGTTCAAATCGTTCTTTTATAATTTCTTCTTTCCATGCGTGAAAAGGCTCGAGCTTTTTCAATAGTTCCCAATCTGTGATTACTTGCACGTCGGCAACATGTACATAATATTTAATCGTGACTTTGTCAGGTGTTGTATGAAATTTTGTATCGCTTAAGAATGGCTTCCAATCTGGCTTAATCATATCAGCAGATTGATGAAATAGTGTGGGAAACAAAATGAATTGTTTTCCTTTTAATTCAAAATCTTCAGAGCCTTCTTCGTGTATGCCACCTTTGCGTAAGATGATACTTTGTTTGCCTTTGCCCAATGCATCAACAATGCATGCCCACTCTTTAAATGCTAATGCCATTATTTATTTTGCCTTTATGCTTAGTTCATATTTTTCAAAAAAATCATCCAGATTTTCCCATCCAATTTTCTTGGCAATAATTATTTTATTTTTATCGAGCACATACATTACAGGCGTTGCATAAATATTATAAGTAGCTTTAAAGTCGGTATGTGTTTTAGAGTCTCGAACATTTAACCATTGGCGTATATTTTTATCACGAATAAATTTCATCCAATCATCATTTGTACGTTCAATACTTGCCGCATAAACTTGTATTCCTTTAGATCTGTTTTTTAGCCACCACTCATACAATTTGGGAGTTTCCTTTTGGCAGTGCCCACATTGCGAATCCCAAAAAAACAAGATGGTGTATTTTGCATTCACATCGTGTAAGTATCGATACGCGCCAGTTGTGTCAGTCATAAACAAGTTTGGCGCCTTTTTACCTAATAACAATGGATCTAAAGCTTCAGCACTTTCTTGAAGTTTTTTTACTATTTCAGGTGATGCCCAAGGACATTTTCCTTTCATATAATATCCTTTCACTAAGTGTACAAATACTGCATCCATGCCCATTACCTGTGACGTTTCGTACGTATACGTATAATGGCGCACAAAATATTCGAACAAGTCTTTAGCAGATTGACATTTTGTCAAAATTACATCAATCTCTTTTATCAACGAATCAGGACGTTGCACAACCAAGTTTTTAAAATAGCTTTCAACCTTAGCAACCAGTACCGGCGTACGAATCAAACGATTGTCGGTAAAGTCAACCTCGTCAAAATAATGTTTTTTGTAATAGTAATATTGCCATTCCGTATCGATAGTTCCATCAGCACGCTTTGGAGCTGGAGGCATATCAACGTCCTTCGAAGTTTTTAAAATTGCTGTAAATAAACTTTTAGGATTGGCAATTAAAAAGTTCTGAATAAATGCAAGCATCGTAGAGTCAACTGCTGCCAAATTTTTAGACAAAATAACTTTTTGATTTGCATCGACAGTTTTCATTGAGCTATTAATTGCATCCACTTTTTCTTTTTGCACCATGAAAAATTGTTGGTAGGTATAAAAAGCGGAGTTGTCGGGGGAATTTTTAAATTGAGCCGACTTAATTAAATTAATAGTATCAATCGAAAATGAAAAGTGAGCGGGGTTTAAGATAAAGTCGAATGTTTTTAGCCCAGGAAGCAATAAAAAATACATGCCTTCCTTCAGTGTTGTTGTGTCTGCAAAATCAGCATTTCCTTTCGCGTCCACTAATGCAGTGTCCTGATAATAACGTTGGTCGGCATAATAGCGGGCCAAATAAACGGTATCGGCATGCTTAAGCCCCTTAATATGCACTTTAATATTGTACCCAGCAGCAGTTGACTTCTCTGCGCCAAAAGATGCTGAAAGCGATAGCAATAATGCAAAAAAAGCCAATGCGATGTGTTTTGTAATATTCATAATCTTGCAATAGATTAAACGTATTTTAATATAAAACGATAGTAGTTCAATTTCTGTACCAAACTTTTAAGTGATTCGGATTGAATGCAAAAAGGTAGACCAGCTACCTTTTTTGCATTCAAAATTTAAAGAGCATTTTTTTAGTACTTAGGGAGATTATTTTTCAGCGATTTTGCTGCAGCTTTTTTAGCAGAATCTTCTGCTGCTTTTTTCTTCTGTTCCAATAATTGTTGTTGCTTTTTTATTTCAGCATCAGCAGCAGCTTTTTGTTTTTCAATTTCAGCATTTGCAGCATCTTGTTGCTTTTTCAATTCCGCGTCTGCTTTTGCTTTAGCACTATCCACTTCAGCTTGTACCTGTTTGGCCTGATCGCTATTCTTGATTTCAGATATTGCAGCATCTTTAACAGCAGTCTTGTCAATTTCGCCAAAGTTGGTTTTTGTAATACTAACTTTTGTTTTATCGTACGGGCCTTTTACATTTAAGTCTATAATAACATCTTTCGGCATGGATAAAGCACTGTTTCCAACGAGACCTGTCATTGCTTTGTTCGCCTCGCTGCCAAGCGCTCCAGACGGGGTATTTAGTTGCATGTCGTAATCAACACTGCCATCCAAATTATTCATACCTTTCAATACAGCTATTTTGGTGTCGCCAGAAGCAATGTTAAATGGTTTGACGATTAAGTTTCCATTAACGATTGTGAAGTTTATATTCAAATCTCTTACTTCTAAGGGATCTATATTTTTCATTTTTGTTAGGCTTGTGATTGATGACAAAGAAGGCGTTCCCGATATTTTCAATGCGCTTGAACCCATAGACCCACTGCCGTTTAAGGTGCTATAAACAGGCATCATTTCTTTATCCAGTAAGCCATTCATCTTTAACACCAAGTTGATGTTGCCGTCTGCATACTTCGCAATAGGAGCTAGCTTTTGTACCGAATTGAAATATTTATACGCATCTTTTGCTGCCACATCTTTCATCGACATATTATTTATATTGAATGAAGGTTTTGTCATGTCTTGTGTATTGTAATCTCCATCAAATAAAAACGAACCTTTCAAGGCATTAAAGCTTAAGTTGCTCATTTTTACAATGCCGTTACGCACAATAATAGCACCCTTCATGTTTGTCATATCCATATTTGTATATAATACCTCATCCATATCGGAGTTAAATGTAAAGTCTATGTTTTTTGGTATCTCAATAATTTCTAAAGGCACTTCTTCTTCAAGAGTTGCTGGTGCAGGTGCTGTAGGATCTTCAGTCATCCATTCATTTACATCAAACTTTTTCGACTTCATAGACATTACACCATGTATGGTTGTATCTTTTCCACCAAACATGTAACCCATATAGTTGGACATAAAGCCAGTAATGTCGTAGTCACTTTTCCCAAGCATACCCTGCATGGTTTCAATATTGAAGCGTTCAGGCGTAAGAGTTAACAAGCCTTTTTTCATAGTATATCCTTGTGGCAAGTCCGTACTGTTATATACTAAATCGCTAATATCTAAACTACCACTTGTTTTGGTGTTGACATAACTGCCAGCTTGCACTTCAGACAACACGCCTTTAGTGGTCATGTCTGCAATCATACGCCCTGTAAGTGTAGTACCTTCAATTGGATACACCTTGGTCATTTTCTCTAAATCAATAACACCTTTGATGGTTGCTTCGTAATTTGGGTCGTCGAAATTTTTAACAAAGGCTTTCATTTCAAATGGCTCGCCATCTAAAAGTAATTTGAAATAATCCAGTAAGAAAGTTGATGTTTTCATATTGCCATCGCTAGTAGCTACTGCAGACACATTCACATTTTCGATTGGTTTCGGAAATTCTGCAGATTTTATATAGCCATCCTTTAAGTTCATGTTGGCAGTAACCATCGGCATTAAGTTTAAGCTGTCGCTGTATTTTCCTTTTGCTTTCACATCCAAACCAAACAAACCTTTCAAAGTTGTGCCTTCAATTGGATAGAATTTCGAAATATCTTCTAGCTTTAATTTCGCCTCCACATTTGCATCGATATCATATGGATTCATACCATTCATCAACAAACGCATGTCTATTGGGTTAGCGCCCAATTCCATATGGAATGCTTTCAGGTTTACAATTGTATGGTCTACAATGCCATCTTTGTCATCAACAGACAAATCCATATTTACATTTTTTACTGCATCGGGTAATTCAGGGTATTGGAAGAAACCATTTTTTATAAACATGTTTAATCCAAAGCCAGGCATCGTTGTTTCGTTGTAAATACCTTTAACATACCCATCAAATCCAAATGTACCTTCAGCCTTCAACGTTTCAAAATCTTTATTATAAACAGCAGGCACAAGCGAAAGTAAATTTTTAAAATTGGTTTCGTTTGCCTTATATGTCACATCCATTTTAATGTCATCACCAGGCATTTCAACAGCTCCATCAAAGCCTACTTTGAAGTCGTTGATTGCAAATTCGTTTTCTAAAAATTTATATATAGATTTTCCTAAATCAATATTCATATTGGCATCAGCAGAAATACGCTGCCCATTTAAATAAGTCATTCCATCATATTCAATGACTACATTTTCAGACGTGGTTTTAGTTTTTAAATCATAAATATCTGCAGTGATATCACCACTTCCTTCGTGATTGAAATGTTTCAACTCTGCATACATCGGCATTGTTTGGTCGTCGTAGATGATATGGCCATCTGTGATTGCCCACTTTTCAATACTGATATTAAGTGGTGCGGAAGAGTCTGAAGGAGTAGTTGTTTGAGCAGTGGTGTCTGAATAGGTGATATCCCAGCTAAATTTTCCGCTGCGATCATATATGGTTACAATTTTTGGCTGATCTAAAAATACGCCTTTAATTTTCATTTGGTCGCCTGAAATAACACTCATAATATCGATTGTCAAACTGAACTTGTTTGCTGCAAAAAGAGTGTCACCTTTAAATTCTGCCACATTTGATACCAAACCAATTTTTTCGATAGAAACAGAAAGGTTTGGGAAGTGCGTAAAAAGAGAAAGGCTGAGTGATTCTCCATCATACCAAACTTTCCCATTTATAGTTTTTTGAATTTGTTCGTCAATCACCCCTTTAATTTTGTCTTTGAATAAAAAAGGCAGCAAGACCATAGCAAGTAATAAAACACCTATGGAAATACCTGTAATCTTAAAGAATTTTTTCATGTTCAATAGTGTATTTGATTTTTGAAATAAGGGAAAATTCGGCTAGTAACTAGTACACAAACGAAATTTAATAAAAATTCATGCCTTTATTCTAAAAAAAGTATTTTTTATTTGACACCGCAAACCCCAAAGATCATTTCGAATAGAATTCGCGGATTGCAACATCGATTTTTTCAGTTTCGGTTAAGAAGCCGTCGTGCCCATAAAGCGAGTCTATACAGATGTAAGAGGCTCCATTAATATGCTTTGCAATGAATTCTTGTTCACAAACAGGAAACAAAACATCCGTGGATATGCCTATTACTAATGTTTTAGCGGCAATTGCGGCAAACGCATCGATAACACTTTTGCGATTTCGACCTACATGGTGGCTATCCATCGCTTTGGAAAGGTACCAATACGAATGGCAATTAAATCGCTTTACTAATTTGTCGCCTTGGTAGTGTTGATAGGTTATAGCTCTGTAATCGTCCACTTTGCTTGAATCTTCTTCACTTTGTGTTTGCACGTACGTTTCATAACTACGATAAGACAGCATAGCGATGGCGCGTGCTGTTTTTAAGCCTTCGCGCCCAGCATCAAGGGATGCATTTTTCCATGTAGGGTCCATGTCTATTGCCATACGTTGTGATTCGTTAAAGGCAATGCCCCAAGGCGAATGAAAGGCATTGGTCGACAATAGAATTAAATACTTAAATAACGCTGGTTTAGTAATCGCCCATTCCATTGCTTGTTGACCACCGAGTGAGCCGCCAATAAGGGTATGGATTGAGTTGATTGCTAAGTGTGCTCTTAAAATATCGTGAATCATTACCATGTCGCGAATTGTAACAACAGGGAATGACAAGAAATAGGGCTTACTTGTTTCTGGATTTGTTTCGGTTGGACCAGTTGATCCGTAGCAAGACGATAAAATGTTTGCGCAGATTATGAAATGTTCATTTTCATTGTATAAGCAGTCGAAGCCCATTAAGCCAGGCCACCACGATTCAACATCCGAATTAGCAGTAAGGGCATGACATACCCAAATAATGTTATCGTCATTTTCATTTCGTTCGCCTGTAGTTGAATATTGTATCCGAACTTCGGGCAATACTGCGCCCGACTCAAGCGTAACAGAATGTTTGTGTGTGTAGATGTGATATTCCATTATTGCTGAATCGTTAAATGTTCAACAATGAAACTCGATAGAAATAGAGTAGGCGTGCAGTTATTCGTCTGCGCAAAAATATATGATACTTTAAGTACTTGGTTGCAGCCAAGCGTGTCTAATTTTTCCATCTTCTAATTAATTTATATGCCCTGTTTATTCAGGTCAGGAATTAGCACCTTTCTGGATTTTCTCCCAGAGGTTGCTAGAGGTTCAAAGAGCCCGTTCTCTCCCCTCTTCTTTATAAATCAATTATCGAATAATTGATTTTAGAGTAAACAAAAATAAGTATGTGAATTTTAAAAACAAACTTTTATTTCGAAAAACACAGGAATAGTCCAAAAAATCATGTGTAAATCCCTTGCATTTCCATACAATACTAAGGTTGCAAGCAAAATATCCACAAAAACCATAGGTCTTATGGAGCAGATAGCCGAGTTCAAGTGTTGATAGTAAATACAACCTTTAGAAGTATTATTCGTTTCATAATACAGATTTATTTAATAAGGCGCATTAGTTGAAAAGTTCGTAAAATATTCATTTATTGCATATTAAATTCATCTAGCTAAAAAGGATTTAATGTGATTAATGTTCACCCAAACAAACCTAAAGTAGGTTAAAGTACATAGATGATTCAATACAAAAATCCCAATTATTGGTTTTTATTAGTGTCGGCATTAATCATGATGGGCATTGCTGTTGCTAGTTATTACCTTCCTGACCATGTTCCTTTTGCAACAGAGGGGGCAGGCGTGAAGTTGTATAGATTCAATTACGCATTGGTTGCCGCAATGGCATTACTCACAAATAGCTTATTCGCCATTCGAGGGTTTTTAATTCTTTCAGGATGGCTGATGATTTATTTTGTTGTTGCTACATGGTTGCATTTGCCACCAGACGCTTTGGTACACTTTACAAAAAAAGACAACATACTTCATACAAATCTGGGCATTATATCCATATTTGTAGGAGTTCTTTTTGGGGCAGCGCCCCAAAAAGAAGCTTTATAGAATATTTAACGCTTGCTCTTTTATTTTTTCGAGCTCCTCCTTCATCTGTACTACAAAGCGCTGAATGTTTGCATCGTTAGCTTTTGATCCAATTGTATTAATTTCACGACCAATTTCTTGCGCAATAAAACCAAGTTTTTTGCCATTTGCTTCAGGCGCATCCATGGATTCTAAAAAATAATTTAAGTGGCTACGTAAGCGCACCTTCTCTTCGCTGATGTCCAATTTTTCTATATAAAAAATCAACTCTTGTTCAAATCTGCTATTGTCCAATTGCTCTGACTTACTGTATTCATCAAAGTGTTGGCGAATGCGTGTGCGAATTGCTTCAATACGCTGTGGGTCGAATACTTCTACTTTCGATAAGCAATCACCAATTGTTTGTATGTATTCTTTGAATTTCAATGCAAGTGTATTGCCTTCATCTTTTCTGAAAGCATTGCATCTTACAATAGCTTCCGTTAATACTTGTTGTATCAATACCCAATCTTCGGTGCTGTCTATATTTTCACTTTCAGACTCCATTGCTTTCGGCATTTGCAAAGCAAGCTTGAATAAATCAGATTCGGATGCGCCAATAGATTTGGCTGTATCCTTCAAATCATTATAATACAAAGCAACCAATTCGCGATTGATAAATACTTTCGCTTTTACGCCACCTTTAGAGTTAACATCTATGCTTAAGCCAACCTTACCACGTTCAATCGCGGTGTTCAACAGGCTTCTGATTTCTAGTTCGCGATCTGAATACTCTTTAGATAATCGTAAGTTCAAATCTAAAAATTTAGAATTTAATGATTTAATTTCTACTGAAACTGAAATTTTATCGTTCTCTGCAGTATGAGAACCGTAGCCTGTCATTGATTTAATCATAAGTAGTTTTAGTGTATGTGGTGCAATTTAGCAAAAATAAAAATGGAATATTGCTTGAATGAACATAGCGCGAATTGTGTGTATTAGAAGAGTTAAAGAATTAGGCGCCTTTTTCAAGACGCCTAATTTATAAAATGAATTACACCAACTTGTTTGCAACTAAGTACTCAGCAATTTGTACAGCGTTAGTCGCCGCTCCTTTACGAAGGTTGTCCGCAACAATCCACAAGTTTAATGTTTTGTCTTGAGACTCATCTCTACGAATACGGCCAACAAATACTTCGTCTCTGTTGTGCGAATCTAAAGGTGTTGGGTATTCTAATTTTGCAGGATTGTCTTTAACAATAATGCCTGGAGAATTAGAAAGCAATGCCTTCACCTCGGCTAAATCAAAATCATTTTCAAATTCGATATTTACAGATTCTGCGTGGCCACCAATTACAGGTACACGTACTGTAGTTGCAGTAACACGAATAGAATCATCACCCATGATTTTGTTCGTTTCTTTAATCATTTTCATTTCCTCTTTTGTGTATCCATTATCTTGGAATACATCAATGTGAGGTAATAAATTCAAGTCGATTTGGTATGGATACGCTTTTTCGCCATCCATAATACCTTTACGCTCGTCGAATAATTGATCAACCGCTTTTTTACCAGTACCTGTTACAGATTGATACGTAGAAACAACTACACGTTTGATTTTATATTTTTTATGTAAGGGTTCTAACACAACTACCATTTGAATAGTAGAGCAGTTCGGGTTTGCAATAATTTTATCTGCCTTTGTCAATACATGCGCATTAACTTCAGGAACAACTAATTTTTTAGTTGGGTCCATTCTCCAAGCAGAAGAATTGTCAATCACAGTTGTACCTGCAGCTGCAAATAAGGGAGCTAATTCCAATGAAGTTCCGCCACCAGCTGAAAATACAGCGATTTCAGGTTTCATTGCGATAGCTGTTTCTGCAGTTACTACTTTAAACTTCTTACCATTGTACTCAACTTCTTTTCCGACAGATCTTTCAGAAGCTACAGGTATTAGCTCTGTTATAGGGAAGTTACGTTCTTTAAGAACATTAAGCATTTGCGTTCCTACCAAACCGGTAGCGCCAACTACAGCTACTTTCATTTTTTTACTTTAGTTAATTAATTAACACATTTTTAAACGAGTCGCAATTTACCACTTTTTTTCTCCTAATTTCACTTATTCAACCTATGTTTTTTTGTTACCCAACCAAGCTTTTAAATTTCAATTTAGCTATGAAACACTACTTAACATGCTTTTGCACAGGTATTTTTGTGCTTTTAAATTTTCAATGTTTTTCTCAAACCTACAATTTTGATGATGGGTTCAAGTCCGCAGATTGGGCAGGGGATACAAATCATTTTGAAATAGATGCGAGTAAACGCTTGCATTTAACGGCGCCAACAGGTCTTACAAACTCCTCAGTTGTTTGGCAAAATATTCAACATAAAAACATGTACTGGGAAATTCAAGTCGCATATTCGTTTGCTGCATCGACTACCAACTATGCGCTTTTTTATTTAGAATCTATTGAGTCTACGCTGGCGTCTGTTGCCAATAAAGCATATTATTTAAAAATTGGAGGTGCTACAGGTAGCTTGGACAAAATTGAATTAATCTACCAAGATGGCACATCTAAAATTACTGTATTAGAAAGTAGGGCGGGCTTGGTGGGCGCAAGTACGCTGTTGTGCAGGATTCGAGTAACAAAAGCAGCGAACGGGAAATGGGAACTGTTTGTTGATACAACGGGTGGGAATAATCTAACAAAAGAAGCAGAAGGGAATCATATATCGACTGAAGTATTTCTATACGGCGGCCTTCGTTGCCTCTACTCGTCAACACGTAGAGATAAATTTTATTTTGACGATATTGCAATAAGCAATTTTTTTACAGCTTCTTCTTTCTATTTCGAAAATGACAATACACTAAACATATTCTTTAGTGAAATGCTCTCGAGTAACACAATTACAGGCATCTCTAGCAATTTCAATGTTTCTTTTACATTAGAAGTGGAAGATAATTGTTTGCATGTTAATTTTGATGAACCCATTGCCGAAGGCATATACAATATTACGCTAACATCTGTTTTTTCAAATGATGGCGATTCAATACCTTCAATATCGATCGCGATTTTAAAGGAACCCATTTATTATATTGGACAAGTCCGTATCACTGAATTTATGAGCGACCCCAGTCCGAGTTTTGGCTTGCCAGAAGTAGAATGGCTGGAATTAAAAAACACTTCCGACATGCCTGTTAGTCTTGCACGCATAGGCATTTCAGACCCGACAACAAAAGTTGTATTGCCTGGTTTTTTACTCAAGCCCGATTCCGTTGTTGTTATTTGTGCGCTCAATGGATGCGCTGAAATGCCCTATAAGAATTGTATTGAAGTGGCAGAATTTCCTAGTTTAAACAATGCTTCAGATTCTATATATGTTTGGGCGAACGATACGCTCCTAATTGATTTTGTA
The DNA here is from genome assembly GCA_043729555.1 of Cytophaga sp. GTDB lineage: Bacteria > Bacteroidota > Bacteroidia > Cytophagales > Cytophagaceae > Cytophaga. The sequence continues at coordinate 9,806 of JAYTLG010000033.1, read as the reverse complement.
GCATATACATTAGCAAGTTTGCCAAATGATTATCGCGCAAATGGCGGATATTCAATCATTCGAAAAAGTATGCCAGCAGATTGCAGCTTTTCTCGAAAACTTGACTTTTCTGCCAAACTCATTGGCGGTTCACCCGGCATTGTAGAAATCATGCCCATTGACATTGGTTATACAATTACCGCCAACGCTTTTCGACCAAATGAAATCATACTTACTTCTGATGCCGCGATAAATATTAGTGTGTCGAATATTGAATCACCCATATTGATAGATCGACTTTACAAACAAGTAAATCAAACATCGACATCCTATACGATGTTTTTGAATGAGGATATTGAAGACGGAACGATGTTTCGTATGCAGATAGATTCCGTACAAACATGTCGACATCAAATGCAAGAATTGCAAATTGTATTGGATATAATAAATCCCAAATCCATTTCAATGTCAGATGTTTTTATCAATGAAGTACTATATAACCCATACGTCGGAGGCGTTGATTTTATTGAGGTGTATAATACGACTGATAAATATATTCAATTTAAAAATACACACATCTTTAATCAGTCAAGTGGAAAGCCAAAACAACACATATCAATTTCAGACGAATGTATTCTGAAACCATTTATGTATATGGCTTTGACTTCTGATACGGCAACATTAAAGCAAAACTACCCCAACACAATTATAGAAAACTGTTTTCAATTTAACACCTTTATAACAATGGATGATGCTGGCGGCGTTTTGCATCTGATTGGTCCCATGTCCGACACATTGGACCTTGTTTATTACAACGATGCATTTTACAACCCTCTTTTGCGAGACAAAGAAGGCGTTTCGTTGGGGAAGATAAATCCGACCTTAAATGCATTTTCATCACACAATTGGACTTCCTCGGCAGCAAATTGTACACCTGGATATGAAAATTCTCAATTTTTTTCAACTACAACAGCCCATCGAGAAGTATTTTATTGTGACCCTTGCCATGTCACCACAAACATCAATGGAGCTACTGATTTTGTGTTGCTGCATTTAAATGAAACCCGGCCAGGGTATATCGCCAGTGTTCGGATTTATACATTGACTGGCGAAAAAGTTATTGATGTATCTATAAATCAAATTGTTGGAAATGGAAATAGTTTCCAATGGAATGGTCAAAAGCAGAATGGCAACACCTTGGAAGACGGAATCTACCTTGCCGTGGCAGAATGGTGGTCGGCAGAGGGGCGTGTGTATAGGTCTAAAATCCCCATAAGTACTTCACAGTATTGAAAATATACCACCCTTTTGTGGATAAAAGCTAGCATATATGTAACTTTTTTTATCTTATTTTTGTATGGGTTTTTATGTAACACGTTCATTTCATTTCACTACGATTTTATTATGAGTACGAACAAGAAGAAGTCTGTTACAAAAAAAGTTGTTAAGACAACGAAGCCTGCAAAGGCGGTGACAAAAAAAGCAGTCAGCAAAAAAGTAGCCGTCACAAAAAAAGTAGCTAAGAAGGTTGCAACAAAGAAAGCGGTTGTTAAAAAAGTGGCAATAAAGAAGGCTGTAGTAAAAAAAGCGCCAGCTAAGAAAGCAATTGTGAAAAAAGCAGCGATTAAGGTTGTTGCTAAGAAAACAGTTTCTGTAAAGCCCACTACAAAAAAAACAACTTCAAAATCGTTGGTTGCACCTATTTCGAAAAAGAAAGCAATGAAAAAAGAGGACACACCAAAAAACTCTTCTAAAGATGCTGCTTCAGCATCTAAAAATATGCCTTTGCTAAAGCAAGAGCCTGCGTATTTGGAGCGCATTAAAAATGCGCCAAAAGAGAATCGTACGCATTACTCGAAAGAGGAACTGAAAGAGTTTGATGATATAATATCTGAAAAATTGGAACTTGCGCGCAAGCAACTACAATTTGCAAAAGATGTATTGAATCGCAAAAACGACGAAGGTACAGACAATACTACAGGGAATGTAAAGTTACTTGAAGATGGTGCTGATGTATTTGAAAAGGAAAGTTTCAGTTCATTTGCAGCGCGCCAACAAAAGTTTATACTTCAATTGGAGAATGCACATGCGCGCATTAAAAATGGCACGTATGGTGTATGTATCGTTTCTGGAAAGTTGATTCCGAAAGAGCGTTTAAAGCTTGTGCCGCATACGCAACATACAATTGAAGCAAAAGAACAAAGAAAATAATAGACAATGAATTTCTTACAAAATCATATAGAAAGTATCATCTTTTGCGCAACAGATCCGGTAAAACCTGATGAAATCCGTCAATGTATGTCCGAAATGTTTGAAGCAGAAATTCCATTAGACGATATTTTAACAGCTGTTGATGGGCTGCTTTCAAAATATGAAGATGAAATATACCCTTTTCAGATATTACAAACGGGCGGTGGATATCAGTTTATGACAAAACCTGCATATCAGTCAAGTTTAGGTATTTTCTTGAAACAAAAATCAAAAAAAAGGCTTTCAACGTCTGCTTTAGAGACAATGGCAATTGTTGCTTACAAACAACCCATTACAAAAGGGCAAATTGAGCAAATTCGTGGCGTAAATAGTGATTATGCGATGCAAAAGTTGCTTGAGAAAGAATTGGTTGAAATTCAAGGAAAATCGGATGGCGTAGGCAGACCTTTGCTATACGGCACGAGTCAGAAGTTTTTAGAATATTTCGGCATTAATAATATAAAAGACTTACCTTCACCGAAAGATTTCAATTCAGGTGTAAATGAAATTGGTGAAGTAAATGACCCCGAATTTGAAGCGTTAGCTAGTCAAGCAATAGCAGAAATTACAGGCGGCAAACAAACTTCAGAAGAGCAAATCGAAAACGAAAGCCCTCAAGAAGAATCGGATGAAAACGATGATTCGCCAGAAGAGACAAGCACAGACAATGAGCAAACAGAGAACGAATAATAACAACAAGAGGCCCGCTAGTAGCAGGCCTGCTTCGTCTAAGGGGAGATCAAACTCTTCTGAAGGCGGTAGAAATGCCAAATCATCATCTAAAAGAACTTCTTCAAGAGGCAGCGAAAGCGACTCTAAAAAAGGACCGAAAGAGGAGAAAGACATATACGGTTCAAAAAGAACGACACAAGCAAAATCAAAAAAGCCATCTACATCTAAACGTCTTGTAGGGAAAGGCCCATCAGGCCGTAAGCCATTGAAGACAAAACCTTCACGTAACGAAGAGACATTTATTCCTTACGCACTTCGTTCGGATGACACGAAGAGCCCTTACGTACCAAGAGGCGCGCGTGCTTCAAGTGACGAGGATCGTCCTCGCGCGAAACGTTCGGACAGCAAAAGTGCAGGTGCAGGTGCAGGTGCAAAACGTCCAATCTCAAAAAGAACAGACAGGCCAACTGAAGGTAGAGGAAGAAGCAGCGAAGGACGTTCAACTTCTGATAGAAAACCAGCAGGACCGAAAAGAGACGCTGATTCAAAAAAAACAGGACCGAAAAGAGATGCGAATGCTAAAAAAACAGGTGCTCGCAACTTAGCAACGAAACGTCCTACATCGTTAAGAGATTCTAGACCTGCAAGAGACTCTAGGCCTACAAGAGATTCTAAGCCTGAATTTGGAGACAAACGTAAGTCCGCAGCAAAGCGTCCGTTTGACGCGAAGCCACGCGGCAAGCAATCTGAAGATGATTTAATTGACAGTGATTTCGAACCTCAATTCGACAAAAAGAAATCTTCTTTAGATGGCGATCAAGTTAGACGCAGTCGCAAGTCTTATGAAAACAAACTTGATAAATTAAGTAAGACGAAACCAAATGCAACGAAGGTCGCACCATCTGATCCATTTGATATTCGATTGAATAAATACATAGCTAACTCAGGAATTTGCTCGCGTCGTGAGGCCGACCAATTAATCGCAGAAGGCACTGTAAAGGTAAACGGAGTTGTTGTTACAGAATTAGGCTACAAAGTTAAGCCAGACGATTCGGTGAAATACAACAATAAAGTATTGAAGCCCGAAAAATTCGCATACGTTTTATTGAATAAGCCGAAAGATTTCATCACTACAATGGATGACGAAAACGATCGCAAGACCGTAATGCAATTGGTTGCGAATGCTACAAACGAACGTATTTACCCTGTAGGAAGATTGGATAGAAACACAACAGGTTTGTTGTTGTTTACCAATGATGGAGAGTTGGCGCAAAAGTTAACACACCCTTCGAACAAAATTAAGAAGATTTACGAAGTTGAATTGGACAAGCCAATAACGACCGAAGATTTCAATAAAATTGCAGACAATAAAATCCACTTATTTGACGGTGTTGTTAAAGTGGATGATATTGCTATCATTTCGCCCACAAAAAAAGTTCTTGGGATTGAAATACACGAAGGACGAAATAGAATTGTTCGTCGTATTTTTGAATCACTTGGCTATGAAGTTCAAAAGCTTGATCGGGTTATGTACGCAGGTTTAACTAAAAAGAACATCACAAGAGGTTCTTGGAGATACTTGACAGCAACAGAAGTAAACAAGATTAAATACTTAGACTAATAAATAGTAATGAAAGAATTATCGGACGCTATACTCGATCGCATTGATGAAATATGCGAAGAAGCAGATTTGCTTTTTGAAGATGAAAAAAGTGAAGAAGCAATTGCAAAATACAACGAAGCAATTACGTTGTTGCCTGAACCAATTGAAGAATACGAACCTTCTGCATGGCTTATTTCTTCTATCGGTGACGTGCACTTCTTTGACGGAGCGTATGAAAAAGCACTTGCACAATTCGAACATGCAATAGGTTGTGTTGATAGCGAAGAAAATCCATACTTATTGTTGCGTATCGGACAATGCTTTTTCGAATTAGGCGAAATGCAAGAAGCGGAAGACGCATTACATGAAGCGTATGCGATTGAAGGCGAAGAAATATTTGAAGACGAAGAGCCGAAGTATTTGGAATTCTTATTGAGTAAAATGGAGGATTCTAAATAGTTTATACAAAATACGTTATTTGTAATAAGCCTGTGCATGTTTCATGTACAGGCTTATTTTTTCTGTGTGTTTACTTCGCATCCTTGAATTAAAAGTGTATATTAATTTATACGGATTCATTTAAACAATACACTTATGAGCTTTCGATTTTTATTTAAAGTTTTCCCGTGGCTGCTGCTTTGCTTGCTGGCAATGTATGTATATATTTCTCCTGCTTCCTTGTTTGGCAGCTCTACTGATGAGGGTGAAACAGAAATTACGAATCACATTATCATAGAAAAAATTGAACTACTTGGCAAGCTAGAACTTTGCAAGTTTTACATCAAAGATATTGTAGAACACAAAGAAATAAAGCCCTGGTATGACAAAGACTCTAAAGTAGTTTTAATCATTGCAGGCGAAGCTGTTGGTTGCATTGATTTATCAAAAATTGATTCGTCAGCAATTGAGATTTCAGAAACACAATTGACGGTAACCTTGCCTCCTGCCGAAGTTTGCTTTTCTAAAATAGATCATCAAGCATCTAATATTTACGATTTAGAAACCGGGTATTTTGAAGACGATAAAAAGGTAATTGACAAAGCGTTTAAACTAGCCGAAAAGGAAGTATTGACTTCGGCGCAAAAAATGGGAATAGAAAAACAAACACGTATCAATGCCGAAATTATATTGAAGCCCTTTTTGAAAGGGTTTACAGACAAAGTGATTGTGTTCAAATAAAATTACAAATGAATTCTTCTAAAGAATTCCCAAAGTACAATCCCTCCCGTAACCGATACATTAAATGAATGTTTGGTGCCAAATTGAGGTATTTCAATGGCGTCGTCGGATGCCTGTATTGCATTCTCTGACACGCCATATACTTCGTTCCCAAAGATTAAAACATATTTACCTTCCTTTGCAACAACGAAATCTTGTAAGGGAATACTCTTATCTGTTTGTTCAATCGAAAGAATTGCATAGCCTTCTTTTTTTAATTCGGGCAAAAAATCAAGTGCCGATGCTGCATATTCCCATTCGATAGACTCTGTGGCACCTAGTGCTGTTTTGTGTATTTCTCGATTCGGCGGTGTTCCGGTGATGCCACATAAATATATTTTTTCAATTTGAAAAGCATCCGCAGTTCTGAAAAATGACCCCACATTGTGTAAGCTGCGCACATTGTCGAGAACTACAATGATGGACGTTTTTTTTAAATTTTTGAATTCATCAACCGATAATCGGTTTAATTCATCCATTGATAGCTTTTTCATAAATGCATTTTATTTTATTCAAGGAGTACGATGTACCCAAATGCTGTTGTGAATAACTCAATTGGCAAATCCAGCGCTCAATTATTAAATTTATCCTTTACTAAATAAGCAAATGCGACAATTTGAAATGCCAGTCTTTAAAACAGATTCAAATTTACACATTTGTACATAGAATAACATATTAAAAATGCTATTTGAGCAAGCGCTGTGCTCAGATACATGCAACCCAATTTTCATTTACAAATACCGAACGTTTTGAGCAAGACCAAAGATTCTACAGAAACCACCCCATTGATGAAGCAATACAATGCGATCAAAGCCAAATACCCTGGGGCATTGCTGCTATTTCGAGTAGGTGATTTTTACGAAACATTTTCAGACGATGCTGTAAAAGCTGCGAAGATATTGGGCATAACCTTGACAAAACGCGGCAATGGAACAGCGTCGGAAACAGCACTAGCAGGATTTCCGCATCACTCTTTGGATACTTATTTACCGCGACTCGTGCGTTCGGGTTTGCGCGTTGCCATATGCGATCAATTAGAAGATCCGAAATCGGTAAAAGGAATTGTAAAGCGCGGCGTTACCGAATTGGTAACACCTGGAGTTTCTTTCAACGACCATGTATTGGATGTAAGCAAGAATAATTATTTGGCGTCGGTGCATTTTCAAAAAGACGTATTGGGTATTTCGTTTTTAGATATTTCGACAGGCGAATTTTTGACAGCACAAGGCGATCGACATTATATTGATAAATTATTGCAAAGCTTTTCGCCTTCGGAAGTTTTGTTTTGCAAGAATAAGAAAGATGTTTTTGTTGAATACTTTGGTGATCGTTACAATACTTATGCCCTAGAGGATTGGGTATTTACGTACGACTTCACCTACGATTTAATGGTGCGCCATTTTAAAACCACTTCTCTTAAAGGTTTTGGTATTGAAAATTTGGCTGAAGGAATTACATCTGCCGGTGCCGTGCTACATTATTTAAATGAAACCGAACATCGAGAAGTAGGGCACATTACACGCGTTAATAGAATTGAAGAGGAACGTTATGTTTGGTTGGATCGATTTACGATTCGAAACCTAGAGCTTGTTCAATCACAACAAGTAGAGGGCGTACCACTTATTGATATCGTGGATCGCACAAAAACACCAATGGGGGCAAGGCTATTAAAGAAATGGTTGATTTTACCTTTAAAGGAATTGGCGCCGATTCAAGAACGATTGGACGCGGTTGAGTTGCTTGTTAAAAATGAAGATTTTGCAAGAAGTTTAAACGAAGAGCTAAAGCCAATTGGCGATTTAGAACGGTTGATTTCAAAAGTTGCAGCACGACGTGTAAACCCTAGAGAAATGGTGCAGTTGAAGCGTTCTCTTGAACGCATGCCGCCCATTCAAAAACTTTTACAAGATCAAGGTCATCACGTTTTATTAAAGTTGGCCGAGCAAATCAATCCTTGCGAATATTTAGCAGGTCGAATTTTGAACATGCTGAAAGAAGATGCGCCCGTTTTAACAAATCTTGGCCGCATTATTAAAGATGGTTGTAACGAAGAATTAGATGAATTGCGTGCGATTGCTTATAAAGGAAAAGACTTTCTATTGCAAATTCAACAACGTGAAATTGAACGCACAGGAATTTCTTCTTTAAAAATATCGTACAATAAAGTGTTTGGGTACTATCTAGAAGTAACAAATACGCATAAAGATAAAGTGCCTGCAGACTGGATTCGCAAGCAGACGCTTACAGGTGCGGAGCGCTACATCACAGAAGAGTTAAAAGTCTACGAAGAGAAAATTTTAGGCGCAGAAGATAAGATCAATGTAATCGAACAAAAGATGTTTCAAGACTTGGTCTTAGAAGCAGAAAGTTATATCAATCCTATTTTACAAGATGCAAAAATTATTGCGCACCTCGATTGTTTGTGTTCGTTTGCTGAAGTAGCCATTCAAAACAATTACACCAAACCTGTAATTGAAGATAGTGCACGCATAGACATTAAAGCTGGTCGCCACCCTGTTATTGAAAAGCAATTACCATTGGGCGAAAGTTACGTGCCCAATGATATTTATTTAGATGACGAAACACAACAAGTAATGATTATTACTGGTCCCAACATGGCCGGTAAGTCGGCGTTGTTGAGACAAACAGCATTGATTGTTTTGATGGCTCAGGCAGGTAGTTTTGTTCCGGCGGCGGCTGCAACAATAGGCACCGTTGATAAAGTATTTACACGTGTAGGCGCATCGGATAATCTTTCAAAAGGAGAGTCCACATTCATGGTAGAGATGAATGAGACTGCAAGTATTTTAAATAATTTAAGTGGTCGTAGTTTGGTTTTAATGGATGAAATCGGTAGAGGAACAAGCACATATGATGGGATATCCATTGCATGGGCAATTGTAGAACATTTGCACAACCATCCCAATTTCAGACCGAAGACCTTATTTGCAACCCATTACCACGAACTGAATCAATTAACAGAAGACTTAAATCGTGTTAAGAATTTTAATGTGTCTGTAAAAGAGGCAGGCAATAAAGTAATCTTCATGCGCACCTTAAAGCCAGGTGGCAGCGAACATAGTTTTGGTATTCACGTAGCGCAAATGGCAGGCATGCCCAATAGTTTAGTGATTCGTGCAAACGAAATCATGAAACATTTAGAAAAAGATCATATTCGCGAAGACAACGAAGATAAATTAAAAGAGATTCCGAAATCCACTTTACAAATGAGTTTATTTGAGGCTGCAGACCCATCGTGGGATGCCATTAAGAAACTATTAACACAAACTGATATCAATATTATATCGCCCGTTGAAGCCTTATTAAAATTAAATGAGCTGAAGCAATTGATGGATAAATAAGATTTGTTGTTCATGTCTGTTACAATAAACGGATTTGAAGAAATAAAATCCACCTCTAATTGATTGTACCTTAACTTTATTCGTTTTTAGGACGTAAAATATTGAAAAAAATCACAAGCGAGTATTGCATATTAAATGCAAAGTATTACCTTTGCATCCACAATTAATTAATACAATGCGAAAGTAGCTCAGTTGGTAGAGCACGACCTTGCCAAGGTCGGGGTCGCGAGTTCGAATCTCGTCTTTCGCTCTTCTTAAAAGAACCTCTTTAAATAGAAGAGGTTCTTTTTTTGAACGTCTTCGGATTGCTCGGATGGTGGAATCGGTAGACACGCAGGACTTAAAATCCTGTGAACCTTAAAGTTCGTGTGGGTTCAAGTCCCACTCTGAGTACGAAAAGACTCTCTGTTTCAGAGAGTCTTTTTTTTTGTGTTTCAGGGAGGGAGCTTAAATAAAAATACAGTTGCTTGATATCTTATCTTTGAAAATTGAAATACTTCTTACATTATATAGAATAAAAATCGGACAGGCGCTTATTGAAATGACGATATTCTATATATCAGATTATCAATCAATAAATAGATAGACCCTTTAAGCTATCCAAGTGCAGTATTGTCTCAAACTTTTTTGTTAGATTATTTGGAAAGGAGTTAATAAATGTTGAGTTTTGCAACCCGATAAAAGCGAACGGTTTTTAGGGATAGATTGAAGTGTTGAGTAAC
>JAYTLG010000032.1:0-4123 GCA_043729555.1 Cytophaga sp. | reverse complement strand
TGAATCAAATATTCTGTCTGCCTATTTAAACTTGTATAGATATCTGGATTTGCTTGAAGATGTTTTAAAATTGCTAAACCAGCAGTCATTGCAATCGGATTCCCAGATAAGGTGCCGGCTTGATATACAGGACCAGCAGGCGAAACCTTTTGCATGATTTCTTTTTTACCTCCATAAGCACCAACTGGCATTCCACCTCCAATAATCTTACCCAACGTCGTCATATCAGGAGTTACTCCTAAAACTCCTTGAGCACCTGAAGATGAAAGTCTGAAACCACTCATTACTTCATCAAAAATTAAAACAATGCCTTCGGCATCACAAATAGTTCTTAAGTCTTGTAGAAACCCTGCTTTGGGTAACACGCAACCCATGTTGCCCGCAACAGGTTCGATAATAATCGCAGCTATTTGATTTTTATTTTTTTCTACCAATTGTTTTACGGCATCAATATCATTATACGGAGCAGTCAATGTATCATTTGCCACACCTTGTGGAACACCAGGACTATCTGGCACTCCCATCGTAACAGCCCCACTCCCTGCGGCGATCAAAAATGAGTCGCCATGTCCATGGTAACAGCCTTCAAATTTTATAATTTTCTCCTTGCCCGTATAACCACGTGCAACACGTATTGCAGACATGGTTGCTTCGGTACCAGAATTCACCATACGTACCATTTCAATAGATGGCACCATGCTTACAATTAACTCCGCCATCTCTACTTCTTTGCGAGACGGTGCACCAAAAGAAAGGGAATTTGACAATGCATCACGAACTGCTTTTTCAATCAATTCATTCGCATGACCTAAAATCATTGGGCCCCATGAATTAATAAGTTCGACGTATTGATTATCATCCTCATCAAACATGTAAGCACCTTTTGCACGTTTAATAAATATTGGATTTCCACCCACGGCCCTAAACGCACGTACGGGAGAGTTTACGCCACCGGGGATTATTTCTTTTGCTTTCGAAAATAATTCTGAACTTATTTTATTTTCCATTAATAGGATTTGCTAACGTTAATTTCAAGTCACTGAAATAATATATTGGAACATAATTATTGCAAGCTGATTTCGTAAAATCAAACCCTGCCATAAAATGCCCTTTCTGTATCGTACTTGTTCGGATATGATTAAAATATCCTGTTCCATATTCTTTCATATTGGCACCCATCAATGTCATGAGTTCATAACCAATAACGGTATACTTAGAAGGATACAGATTGTATTTTTTAATGTATGCAGAACGGAATTGCTTATAACCTTCGTCATAAAAGGTCACAAAGTCAGGATATATAAAATACACCAATCTTCTTTCATATTGTTCGAAAGTTTGATTGTTAATATCCAACCATTCGCTTTTTGTAATGATTGGAATATTAAGTCTACTAATCTCTAGTGCGCTTATAACATTCGATGCGAGAGCTGCATCACTTGATGCCACAAAAATATGACTGGTCTTATTTAATGAAATTGAATCTGAAATTATTTTACCAACAGAAGCGATTTTAGATTTTGTTACTTTTACAAATTTAGATACTATAAACCCTTTATTTTTTAGAGAGTCTCTATAGTAAACAGCCAACAAGGAATCTTTTATTTCTGAAGAATAAAATATAACAACTTCCATTTTAGGCTTTAAAGCATTATCACTTGCATCATTCTTGCGATACACAAACTGTTCCTTAGCAAAATTTGCAACGGAACCCGCAATCGATTCGAGTGTTGGTTGAAACAATAATGTTTGTGTTGTATTTTCTACAATACTAGAATTAAGTGATATGGGATTAATAACAGGAATTCTATTTTGTTCGCCAAAGGCAGTAACGAATGGAATTAACGCAGGATACAATGGTCCAATAATTAAATCCATTGTTTTCAATTCAGGACTCGCAATGATTTTTTTAATACCCACTTCACTTTTGTCTGCATCATAAGCATGCACAATTACATTTACGCCTAATGCTTTAAGTGAATCGATCGCTACCAAAATGCCTTGGTACATTTCATCTACATAACTATTTCTAGGGTGCTCTGCAATTTGATCTGTCAAACTAAAAGGGAATATAACGGCTACATGGTATTCAGATTTAGTAACGTAGGAAACTGTATTGACAATCTTTGTAAACTTATATTCTTGTGCCAAATATTCGTATAACATGTTGTTTTTAGAATTCTTCGGATAAGAAGCTAACTTATTAAATAATGCTTTTGCCAGTTCTTTATCTGCAGAATAGATACGTTGTAGTTTAATCAATGTATCTATTGGTTCTATTTTAGCATAATATGATTGCTTGCACGTAATAACAGCATTTTCCATTCCGTTAACATTTGACAATGAAGTCATCCCAAAACGATATTGTTTCAGTTCAAAATAATCAGACGCTAATAAATATTCAACCTCGTTTTTCTGTTCCCAGTTTGGATCTCTATTCAACAATAGCAACAACATTTGTCGCGATTTGTTATATTCTCCTACCTTAAAAGCAGACAGCGCATAGTAATACTGAGCGTAAGATGTGTAAGGATTAAAAGCGTCAGGAGAAGTTACGGGCAAAAAATACTCCATTGCAATTTCATATTTTTGCAAATCATATACCTGTTTTGCTCGCATGTAATCGCTCTTCCAATCTTGTTGCGCGAATAAAGCAAAAGACTGTAACAATACTACAAGAAGTAAGAGAGTTTTTTGTTTCATATTATTCCCATTCAATAGTAGCAGGCGGCTTCGAGCTAATATCGTACACAACTCGGTTTACACCTTTAACACGATTTATAATTTCATTAGAAATATCTGCTAAGAAATCATAAGGTAAGTGAATCCAATCTGCAGTCATACCATCTGTACTACTTACAGCACGCAAGGCAACTACATTTTCATAGGTTCTTTCATCGCCCATAACACCAACCGATTTAACGGGTAGTAAAATTGCGCCTGCTTGCCATACTTGATCGTATAAACCTTTGTCTTTTAATCTAGAAATAAATATGTAATCAACCTCTTGAAGTGTGGCAACCTTTTCTGGAGTGATGTCACCCAAGATACGTATTGCCAAACCAGGTCCAGGGAAAGGGTGTCTTTTTAAAATAATATCATCAATACCCAAAGCCTTACCAACTCTACGTACTTCATCTTTAAACAACGTATTTAGTGGTTCAACCACTTTCAATTTCATTTTATCTGGCAAACCACCAACATTATGATGCGACTTAATCGTAGCTGAAGGACCTTTAACAGAAACCGATTCAATAATATCTGGATAAATTGTCCCTTGTCCCAACCATTTCACATTATCAATTTTATGGGATTCTTGATCGAACACTTCGATAAATTCTTTTCCAATCGCTTTACGTTTTGCTTCTGGATCACTTAAGCCTTCTAATGCCGTATAGAATTGTTTTTTAGCATCGATACCAATAACATTTAAACCCATATGTTTATATGAATTTAATACTTCATCGTATTCGTTTTTTCGAAGCAAACCGTTATCGACAAAAATACATGTTAGATTTGGACCAATAGCTTGGTGTATCAAGACGGCAGCTACCGAAGAATCCACGCCACCTGACAAACCTAAGACTACTTTATCTGAACCTAAGTTCTTTTTTAAATCCGCAATTGTTGTTTCAACAAAAGCATCCGGAGTCCAATCTTGTGAGCAACCCGAAATTTGAACAACAAAGTTTCTTAATATTTCTTTCCCTTGAAGTGAATGTGTAACCTCTGGATGGAATTGAATACCGTATGTAGTTTCGCCTTTAATTTTATAAGCCGCAACACGAACCGTTTCAGTACTGCTTAAAACTTCAAAGTCTGAAGGGATCTCTACAATGGTATCGCCGTGTGACATCCACACTTGAGAATCTGGAAGAATTTCTTTTAATAATTCTTCTGATGTATGAACATTATTCAAGCGAGCTCTTCCATACTCACGTATCGTAGAAGGCTGAATGGAACCACCTGATTTGTGTGCGATTAATTGAGCGCCATAACAAACACCCAACAATGGAAGTTTTCCTCTAAAAAGAGACAAATCAATATCTGGTGCATTTTCTTCGCGAACAGAACAAGGACTACCCGAAAGTATCACCCCTTTTATCGAAGCGTCTATTTGTGG
>JAYTLG010000031.1:0-9424 GCA_043729555.1 Cytophaga sp. | reverse complement strand
AATGTCTTTGGTGCGTAGTCGTGCAGATTTTAATTCTGTGGTTAATACATCCCATTGTTTTAGTCCCGCAATAATGCGTAGTTTTTCTAGGGTTGCATCTGCAATTACTTCTTCTGATGCGTCATTCGATTTATGCATCGCATTCCATATAGACATGGCTGTTTCGTATTGATTGTTTTCAATGAGTAAGTGTATGCGTTGCAAATCTAGCAAAATAGATTGTTCCGCATCTTGGATGGTATTTTTATGCAAAATGAATTCGGGTGTAGATAAATTGTAGTAATGCAAACACTGTACCTTTTGTTGGTCGCTCAAGGATTGATAATTTGCAACCGATGGTTTTGAAAGTGCTGCTTTAAGTGTTGTTGCAATACTGGCTACTTGTGGCGTTAAACTTTTAGTAAGCTCATCGATAAAGATACTTGCATCAGCAGTATTACCATACTCCATTGCTGCAATACATTTATACAGTACCAATCGTTGATCGGGGTGTGTAATGATTAATCGGTAGCTGTTGAATGCTTGTTCATATAAGCCTGATTTTAATTGCCAGTTTGCAAGCGTAATCACATACAAGGGCTGACTTTTCTCTGCTACAATTTGCTGCATGATTGTTAAAGCTTCGCCAACATTGGTTTGAGAGAAATATAAATGCAATGCTTTTGCGTATAGTAAATTCGCTTTGTAGAATTCATTATCTGGGTAGCTACTATAGCGTTGCAATGTGTAATCGAGCAGTGTGTCTTTTTGTACAAGTTTATTTATGGTGTAATTATATAAATATGTAAATGCATCTGGCGTTAATAAGGTATCTGATAAATATCGAACAGGAAGTTCTGCACTTGCTAATTTTCCTTGAAGTGTTTCGATACCAATTTTATTTGCGAGGTAGGTATCCGATGTTTTATTTTTTTCATTTTTAATAATTGCATCGCATTCAGCAAACTTCGCTTGTGTGCCAAAGTATACCAATAGGTTAGACGCGGGTATACCATCGTCTATAAATTTGGCAGCTTTATTAAAAAAGTATGCTGCGGAATCTAAGTTGTCGGTTTTTGTATAGAGGTAGGCTAAATTGTTTAAGAGATGTGGATCATTTGGATATTTTTCCAAACCGTCTTGCAACATAAACACTGCAGGGAATAGCTGGTTGTTGTTGATGTAGAAGGTGCTTAAGCTTGTGTAAGAATATACAGAAGTGTTTTTTGTCAAACAATTTTGATAGAATTCAAATGCTAGTGTTTTTTTGTCACGCAATTCATAAAAATTACCTAGTGTGTATGATGAGCGTTGATTTAGGAATTCATGCGACCACGCTTCTTTATAAAACGATTCGGCCAATTCGTCTTGTTCGGTATATAGGTAGATGTCTGCAACATTGTTGTAATAAGCTGCTTTGCTACTACTAAATACGAAACGATTACTTGAAAACACAAAGTACATAACGATTGCCCATCCCAAACTACGTGCTACAAAAAAAGGTACTTGGTAGGTAATATAAAATTGCTTGTACACACGTTCTTGATTTTTATATTTCGTCCAAAAGTTTGTTATGATGTATAAAAAGACACCCAAGCCCATACCTATTTCAATGTACAATGCAGCTGTTTCTAAAGTAGTGATCAACGCATCGTTTGCGGTGGCATAACCAAATGCAATGGTGCTAAATGTGATGATACCTAATGCTAAATATAGAATTGCACCTAGAGGTTTGAATGGGATTGCCGTCTGTGTTTCCTTTTTCATTTCGAACAACCAGATGCCTAAAATACTTGAAATGCCTAATACTACTAAGGGTTCCAGCAATACAATACCCATGTCTTTAATGAAGGCAGGTTTATAGTAGACTAAATATAAATTAGTTAAATACAATGTGCCGAGAATGATAAAACTCCACATGGAATTTCCTTTGGTTTTATACTCCGTTTTTCCATACGATGTCAATACAACTAAAAATTGTATGATGTCATACCCAACAATAAACATAAAGATGATGCTTATGATGATGGGTATTGGAAGTGCATAATTTGAAATGTATAGGAGTGGCGTTGTAACTTCGCTACCAAATAAAATGCTTAGAATAAATGCTGCGGTTGTTAAGCCAAGCACACTTAGTCGTGTAAATAGGCTTATGTTTTTTCCATAGGCATTAAAATAATACGTTATGCCACCAAAGATAAGAATTGCGACAACGGTTGGCACCCTGTTGTAGAGACCTAGTAGGCCTACTAATTCGGTATTCATGCAAACGATAAAAAATAAAAACAGCGCCATTCCTGCGATGTATAGCCACAACTCCAAATAACTAATAACAACAAGGAAACATACGAATGCAATTAATACGGTACACAAAAACGTATATGAAATCCATGGATGGATGGTAACGTTGTTTGAGGTGTAGCGTTTGAACAACAGAAACTGTTCGCTTTCTTGAGGAATTTCAAATTGGTTGACGGTGAATGTATCTAAACTTAAAGTAACATTTTTCCATTCACCTGTTGTATCCCAACCCATGGTATATGCATCGCCGTAGGTGTATGCAATTCCACTTGCAACCATTGTGGCAATAAATAAAAATAGAAGGGTTACATAGATTGCTTTGTAAGAGCTTTTCCATTGTAGCCAAAAGAATAAATCGTTCATGATAGTTACTAGTTTCGAGTTGCTAGGTTCTAGACCTGAAGACTAGAACATTTTAAGTTACATATTATTATTTTTTTATTTGGCACTACTCGAAACAATAAATTAGCAACAGCTCTATTGTGAATGTGAGCCAAATAATAGTAATCGATTTTCTAAAGTCTAGTTCCGCCATGGCGGATAGCAACTAGTACCTTATTACTAACTTAAGAATTTCGGTACTCTAAAATAATCAGAATCTTTTTTCGGGCCGTTTGATAAAGCTTGTTCGTGTGTTAATGTTACTTTGTCAACATCTGCACGCAATACATTCAACTCCGCACTCATGTGAACCAATGGTTCTACATTGTCTGTGTTCACTTCGTTTAGCTTATCGATCCAGGTTAAGATTTTATTGAAATCGTCAGAAAATGCATTGATTGATTTTTCATCAAATTCAAGACGTGCTAAATGAGCAATTTTGCCAATGGTCTTTGTATCTATATTCATATTGGTTTTGAAAATTCTGCAGGAAAATATTTTTTTAATTCTTCGCTAATGATGCTGTGTGTTTTTGCTTTTAATGCATCAACATCGTTCATGGTTAAGCCAGTTGTTTCAATAGGTTCGTGAATAACTGTTTTCATCAGTCTTCTACGAGGTACGTATTTTCCATCATCTGGGAGTATCAGCCAATTGTTAATAATCGTCATGGGTACAATTGCAATTTGTTTTTCAATTGCAATACGAAAGGCGCCATCTTTAAATTCCATTAATTGCGGTGCATGGTTTTTAGAAATTGTACCTTCAGGGAAGATTGCAAGGTTGTAGCCCATGTCAATTTTTTTCATCGACTGAACAACGGTTTCGTATTTACTTTTAGAACTTTTTCGATCTACCGATACATATAGGTTTCGAAACATGTAACCAAATAGTGGTGCTTTACCTAACGACGATTTTCCGATAAAGACATTGTATCCCGGTAAGGCATAACACATGGTTGGTATGTCCAGATACGACGCGTGGTTGGCACAGTAGATGTATTGTTTTTTCTTATTTATTTTAAAGCGCCATTCAACTTTTGTGGGTAAAAAGCAAAAGAAGAAAACCGTATGTGCCCATACTTTATTCATGAAGTGCCCGTATTTTTTCCACGATTCGCGTTGAATAAATAAACAAAAGAAGGGATAGATTAATAAAAATACACTGATAAACCAGGCCCACACCCAGAACATGTATAGTTTTTCAATTAATTTTTTCATTGGAATGTACTTTCTAGGTGCGAGTTGCCAGTTTCTAGACAATCGTTGCTATACCTATCTGCTTTTTTTATTTTTTTATTTTCGTAATTTTCAATTCAATTTCATTTCGTCGAGTAATTCGTACCTAGCGACTAGAAACAAGTATAGAGGCTTTCAACAAACCAGCGATGCTCAAGCTATCGGTTATTTCGCCACTCATAACCATTGCTACAGCATCATTCAAAGATACTCTTTTTATAATTAATTGTTCCGTATCTTCGGGGTTGTTTGGGCCAGGAATTAGGTTGGTTGCTAGGAAAAGAAAACCTTCTTCGTCTGTCACCGAATTTGAGGTGTGAATGCGGCCCAAATCACTCCATGTTGCTGCTTTTAAGCCCGTTTCTTCTTGTAATTCGCGTTTTGCAGTTTCTATGGGTTCTTCATTCATAGGACCGCCGCCTTCTGGAATTTCCCATGAATATGCGTTCAAGGTGTATCGGTATTGACCTACCAAATATGTATAGCCCTCTGAATCAATAGGAACTATTCCGATGGCTTTGTTTTTAAAGGATACTACACCATAAATTCCGGGTGCTCCATTGGGTTTTAACACATCTTCTTCACGCAGTGAAATCCATGGGTTTTCATAGATTTCTCGGGAGCGAATTGTTTTCCAAGGGTTTTCAAATTCAGTCGACATAAGGCATTGCGTATATCTTGCAAATTACGAACAAAACAGCAGTTCAGAAAGGCAAATATTCATTAAAATTTGTGTGTGGTTTTGACTTGCTTGAAATCGATATTTAGTTGTGCACAAAGAGGCTTCGAGGCTTCATCTACTTAGGCTTTAAGAGAATACATTCCTATCTTTGTTGGATATGTCATTGTTATCATTTCATTTGCAAGGTAAAATTGAGGCCGGTATCGACGAAGCGGGCAGAGGGTGTATGGCTGGACCAGTTGTAGCCGCTGCAGTGATATTGCCGCCCAATTACAAACATTCTTTGTTGAATGATTCTAAAAAATTAACGTCGAAGCAACGTGAATTGCTTCGCAACGATATCATTCGAGATGCCTTGGATTATTGTGTTGCTGAAGTATCGCATACGGTAATCGATCAAATAAATATTTTACAAGCAACCATGAAAGCCATGCACAAAGCCGTAAAAGGGTTGAAAAAAGTGCAGCCGAATTTGTTGTTGATTGATGGCAATCGCTTTAAGCCGTATCCCGGTATCGAGCATCAATGCTTTGTTCAAGGAGATGGAAAATATTTATCCATCGCTGCGGCTTCCATTTTAGCCAAAACACACCGTGATGCATTGATGGAAAAATTAGCAAAACAACATCCCGAATATGGATGGGATGTGAATGCTGGTTACGCAACGGAGAAGCACCGCTTAGCAATGGAAACACTAGGATTGACACCATACCACCGCACAACATTTCATTTTAAACCAAAACAACTCGACTTGTTTTAGTATTAAAAGCATCGCCGTGGATGTGTCTTTTCGACCAACCACGTATCGACAAGTGGTTGGTCGAAAAGACACATCCACGGCGAGTTAAGGAGATATTGCGATAAATTATTAAAAAATATTCTTGTTTATTATGAATGAAACGACCGAAGAAATTAAACACATTCCACTAGAAGAAATACACGAAGCATTGGGTGCTAAAATGGTTCCGTTTGCAGGGTATTTAATGCCTGTTCGTTATTCTTCAGATATTGAAGAACACATGGCAGTGCGCAATGCCGCTGGTATGTTTGATGTTTCGCATATGGGCGAATTTACATTGAAAGGTCCAAAAGCATTGGATGTTATTCAAAAAATAACAACCAATGATGCTTCTGTATTGCCAATTGGTAAAGTGCAGTACACGGCATTGACAAATGAAACCGGTGGTATCATCGATGATTTATTGGTGTATCACATCGGTGTTGATGAATATTATATTGTTGTAAATGCATCGAATATTGAAAAGGATAAAGCGTGGTTTTTAAAACACATGCCCGCTGAAGGTGCTGTATTTACAGACATGTCCGACGATACCTGTTTGTTTGCAGTACAAGGTCCGAAAGCACACGAAGTATTGTCGCAGTTAACATCCTATGATGTTGCTGCAATGGAATATTATACCTGTGCATCCATGAACGTAGGTGGACATGAAAATATTTTTGTTTCTGCAACGGGTTATACAGGTGCAGGTGGATTCGAAATTTATGTTCCCAACAATATTGCTATCGATATTTGGAATAAATTAATGAAAGCAGGGGAGTCTGTAGGTATGAAGCCTGTAGGACTTGGTGCTAGAGATACACTGCGTTTAGAAATGGGTTATTGTTTGTACGGAAATGATATTTCTGATACAACATCTCCACTAGAAGCGGGACTTGGATGGGTTACGAAGTTTACAAAAACATTCACAGCATCCGACATTATCCAAGCACAAAAAGCGGCTGGCATCACACGTCAGTTGGTTGGTTTTAAAATGGTCGAACGTGGTATCCCACGTGGACATTACGATCTAACAGATGTTACAGGTACTAAGATTGGCGAAGTAACTTCGGGTACACAATCGCCGTGCTTAGGTATTGGTATTGGTATGGGTTATGTAGAAAAAAAATACAGCGCAGCCGATACAGAAATATTTGTTTCCATTCGAGGCAAATTAATTAAAGCACAAGTAACGAAGTTTCCATTTGTGAAGAAGTAGTTGCTAGGTACTAGTTGCCTGTTACTAGACACAAGAACGGCGAATGACAGAGGAATAATTTAATAAAATAATTGCTTAAATAGAAGAGAGGTGTTTTGTTTGTCGTCTAGTAACTGGCAACTAGCACCTAGAAACTAAAATAACATGAAGAGAATAGATGTTTGTTTGTCGCCTGAGATGGTGCATTTGCATAAAACAGAAGGTAAGGTAGTAGTGGTAATTGATATACTGCGTGCTACATCGTGTATGACTACCGCATTGGCGAATGGTGTTGAAAGCATCACAGCTGTTGCTAGCTTAGAAGAATGTACCGCATTGGGTGCGCAAGGGTATATGACTGCTGCCGAACGTGATGGTAAAAAAGTAGATGGTTTTGATTTAGGAAATTCGCCTTTTAGTTATCAAGACGATTCTCTAAAAGGTAAAAAAATTGTTGTGACAACCACAAACGGTACGCAAGCAATTGTTAAGTCTGCAGGTGCAAAAGAAATACTTGTGGGTTCGTTTTTGAACTTTTCGTCGATTGTAGAATATCTACGTAGTCAACCAAGCGATGTATTGATGCATTGTGCAGGATGGAAGGGTAAAATGAATTTAGAGGACACTTTGTTTGCAGGTGCAGTAGTTGATGCGTTAAAAGGTGAATTTTCGCACGACGAAGATTCGGTGTTAACAGCATTGAATTTATATTATTCTGCAAAACTTGATATGATGGGTTTTTTATTGAATTCATCTCACGTGCGTCGTTTACAAGGATTGGGTATCACAAAAGATATTGAATTTTGTTTGACAAAAGATGTATACGATGTATTGCCAATCATGCGCGATGGTAAGTTAGTGTCGGCTTAATTTAATTTTTGTTGAGTCATGACGCGCGAAAAAGTAGATGTTCTTGTAATTGGAGCTGGCCCGGCGGGTACGGTAGCTGCAGCCATGATAAACAAAGCAGGTTATAAGGTTAAAATTGTTGAGAAGCAAAAATTTCCACGATTTGTAATTGGTGAAAGTTTGTTGCCAAGATGTATGGAGCACCTTGAAGAGGCTGGATTTTTAGATGCTTTAAAGGCGCAAGGCTTTCAAGAAAAATTTGGTGCTAAGTTTGTCCGTGGAAAAGAGATTGCCGATTTTAATTTCTCCGATCAATTTTCGGAGGGTTGGAAATGGACGTGGCAAGTACCACGTGCAAACTTTGATAAAACATTGGCTGAAGAAGTTGCGCGACAAGGTGTTGCTGTAGAATTTGAAACAGGTGTAATAGATATTAAATTTTCTGGAACAGATTCCATCACAACAGTAGAAGATGTTGATGGAAATAAAAAAGAAATAGAAGCACGATTTATTGTAGATGCAAGCGGTTATGGAAGAGTGATACCACGCATGTTTGGCTTGGATAAACCGTCGGGGTTTGAATCACGCAAAACATTGTTTACGCACATTAAAGACTTAAAACGCCCTACTGCTGCAGAGATGGAAGGCAATCGCATTACAGCGGTTGTGCATCAAACACGTACATGGATTTGGGTCATTCCTTTTTCAAATGGAAATACTTCTGTGGGTTTTGTTGGCGATCACGAATATTTTGAAGGCTATGAAGGTACACCTGAAGAGAAGTTGCGTGCAATGATTGCAACGGAAGGCCACATCGCAGAACGTTTCGCTGACGAAGAATTTTTATTCGAACCCAAAACAATTGAAGGCTATGCAATCTCTGCAACAAAATTGTATGGCGATGGATTTGTGTTGACAGGTAATAGTACGGAATTCTTAGATCCTATCTTTTCGTCGGGTGCAACATTTGCTATGGAGTCGGGTTCAAAAGGAGGGAAGTTGGCAGTTCAATTTTTGAATGGTGAAGAAGTAAATTGGGAAAAAGATTTTGTAGAACATATGATGCATGGGATTGACACCTTCCGTTCGTTTGTTACGGGTTGGTACGATGGCACCTTGCATTCTGTATTCTTTGCTAAAAGACCAGATCCAGATCATAAAAAAATGATATGCTCTGTATTGGCAGGTTATGTATGGGATACAACAAATCCGTTTGTTAAAAAACACCGTACCATTTTAAAAACATTGGCGCAAGTTATTCAATTCGACGAACAATAAAATTTAGTTGCATTTAAAATTGAATTCAAAAAACCTTGTACCGACCGCGACCCCGATAGCTATCGCGGTCGGTACACGGTTTTCATTTTGTCAAACTACGAACGAAGTATTATCCGCGTACAGCTGAATATTTGAAAGCAACAACAACTTCTTTTTTTGCATTTTTAATTGCAATCAATGTTTTGTCAAAGTCTGCAGGCAAGTTCATTTTATTAACTTTGTCTGTAAGTTTCAGCGGATTTGGATACGCATATTCTTCGCAAATTAATTCATCTACACAGATTGTGATTTTAGAATAATCAACACCCGATTCATTATTTGCAGGAAAAGTCTTTTTACACGCGTCAGATGTAAGATAATCATCAACAAGTGCATATAGTGTCGTAAATTCTGTAGGGCTTAGCATAATTTTATTATATTTTAGACTGCAAAAGTAGTCAAAAAAAAACAATTGAGTACGTTCGATTTGCATTTTGTCCTTTCCATATGAATACGAGCTTACAAATTAAGACATTAGAGAATGAAATAAATGATTGAAGCCGTTTCAATATAGTGTATGGGATTTTGTGGACATAAAAAAACGCTGTTGAATCAACAGCGTTTTTTTATGTGAGGCGTTCAAACAGAAATTATTTTTTAATTCTGTGAATCCAATTGTGTTTATCTTCTCCAATACCATGTTTTAAGTCAACAATGGTTTTGTTTAATTTATTTGATAATGTTCTCGTTTCTACTGCAGG
>JAYTLG010000030.1:0-2860 GCA_043729555.1 Cytophaga sp. | reverse complement strand
GCACAACCATTAGTACGTTTGTCCTATGAATCTCCTTCTGAAACATTTGAGGTAAATGCGATCGGTACTGCCAATGTATTAGACGGCGTACGTGCATTGAATAAACCCTGTGACGTAGTTCTTGTTACGACAGATAAAGTTTACCACAACAACGAATGGATTTATCCATATAGAGAAACAGATCGCTTGGGCGGATATGATCCCTATAGCGCAAGTAAGGCCTGCGCAGAATTGGTGATTGATTCCTATCGCAATTCGTTTTTCAATACAAAAACATATTCCGAACATCAAAAAGCAATTTCAGTAGGTCGTGCTGGTAATGTGATCGGTGGCGGCGACTGGGCAAAAGACAGACTTATTCCGGATATTGTACGGGCCTTATCTAAAAACGAAGAAGTGGTCATCCGCAACCCGCATTCTGTACGCCCATGGCAACACGTATTGGAACCTGTGATTGGTTATTTATTACTGGGCAGCAAGTTGCATCAAGATGCGTTAAAGTATAGTACAGCTTACAACTTTGGTCCTGAATTTAACGATGCCTTGCCCGTAAGCAAGATGGTTGAACTGGCCATACAAGCATGGGGAAGTGGGGGATTTAAGATCATTTCCAATCCAAATCAACCACACGAAGCAGGTTTGTTAAAACTGGATATAAATAAAGCAATCGGTGAGCTGGGCTGGACCCCAACATATAACGCCTCTACAGCAATTATTAAAACAATAGAATGGTACAAATGTTATTTGCAAACTCCAGCAGAAATTAACACATTTACCGAACAACAAATAAAGGATTTTATAAATCAGGAATAAACGTTGTGACGAGTAAAGAAATGTGCGACCCCGCTGGGGTCGTAGGCAGGCAGAGGTGTTTTATTCTATAAACATGTGACTCCTCTGGAGTCATTACCAAAATGGATACAGTTATAAATACTCTTACATGAATTGTTACGAATGAAATGCTTATAAAGTTTGCAGGAAAAATCGATCATGCATACTGACTCCAGAGGAGTCACATGTTTATAGAATAAATGTTAAATTACACAATCGACCCCAGCGGGGTCGCACAATTTATAAAGTTGATGGTTATGTTGATACATAGACCACGGCGAAAAAAAAATAGAGATTAAAAACAGAAACAACAATGCTTAAGAATATCAACAGCCCCGAATTAGAACAAAGCTTACGAGCAATAGCAAAAGTTAAAACCACGCAGAACATTGTTCCCGGTGTAAACTATATTCCTGTAACAGGAAAAGTATTGGATGAAGAAGATATACTTTTTGGTGTAGAAGCTGCATTGGACGGTTGGCTTACAACTGGTCGTTTTGCAAATGAATTCGAAACACAGTTTGCAGCGTATTTTAATGCACCCAAAGCATTATTGGTAAACTCGGGTTCTTCTGCCAATCTTGTTGCTTTTTATGCCTTAACATCTCCTAAATTAGGCGATCGTGCGATTAAACGCGGTGATGAAGTTATTACGGTAGCGGCAGGTTTCCCTACTACGGTAAACCCAATTGTACAATTTGGTGCAATACCTGTATTTGTAGATGTAGATATTGCCACACACAATGTGAAGGCAGATCAAATTGAGTTAGCGGTTTCGCCAAAAACAAAAGCGATTATGATTGCGCATTCCTTAGGAAATCCATTTGACTTGGATGAAGTAATGCGTGTGGCAAAAAAATATAATTTGTGGGTGATAGAAGATGATTGCGATTCGTTAGGCGCAACATATAAAGGAAAAAAGACAGGTACATTCGGAGATATTTCTACCTTCTCTTTTTATCCAGCACACCACATCACCATGGGCGAAGGTGGAGCGGTATTGGTAAACAATCCCGAATTGGCAAAACTAGCAGAAAGCTTTAGAGACTGGGGACGTGATTGCTATTGTGAACCAGGTAAAGATAATACTTGCGGTTGTCGTTTTGGACAACAATTGGGTACATTACCTTTTGGTTACGACCATAAGTACACGTATTCACACGTCGGCTTTAACTTAAAAGTTACCGATATGCAGGCGGCCTTTGGTGTATCTCAATTGAAAAAGGTAGATCATTTTGTACAACGCCGCAGAGAAAATTTCAAAGCCTTGTATACCCGTATGCAAGAGTTTGAAGAAGTCTTTATTTTACCGCAAGCAACAGCAGATTCAGACCCATCGTGGTTTGGCTTTTTATTGACCTTACGTGAAGGCGATTCGGCAGATCGTCATATGTTGGTACAACATTTAGAAGAAAAAAAGATTGGAACGCGTTTGTTATTTGCAGGAAATTTATTGCGCCAACCTGCCTACGCAAACGTTGAACACCGATCAATAGGTAATTTAGAAAATACAGACATCATCATGAACAGATCATTCTGGTTGGGCGTATGGCCTGGCTTGAATGAAACGCATTACGATTACATCGCAGATGTGATTAGAGAGTATTTGAATAGCTAGTTAACTGTCGTCAGACCACTTTTTCCAGTGGTCCGACGACTTGTTTGGCTGCTGCTTGTGTGCTATTTCGCCCAGCGATGCCATCGCTTTAACCGATGGCATCGCTATCCAGCTACAGTGGACAACGAGATACGAAATCACCTAGCGCGAGTCTTTAGCGAAGCGGGACTCGTGTTTAATTATTTGGCAGTCTTTGACTGCATTCGTATTGTTTTGTGGATCTACAAGGTTTTCAAAACCGTAAAGGTATTACGTTCTATTTAATAATATGTCTAAGTACTAAAAAAGGTGTAAATTTACTATACGCAAACGTAAACACAGATGAAGGCAAAATACCTCAATCCATTTACAGATTTTGGATTTAAGAAAATATTTGGAGAAGAAGCAAGCAAGCCATTGTTGGTTGATTTT
>JAYTLG010000029.1:0-5703 GCA_043729555.1 Cytophaga sp. | reverse complement strand
ACCCAATCCATATCCTTACGCCTCAACAATTCCTGGGATTGTCAGCATTACAAATTCTGTAAAAAATAACAATCCAACAACTTCTGACTATTTTGCTTTTTATAACTGGGGAATTTCAGCACCTTCACCTTGCGCGCGTACTCAAGTTCGTGCAATCAGCAATTGTGTTACTCCTGTTACGTGGACGTCGTTCTTCTTAATTCCGCAAGACAATAGCTGTAAAGTAACATGGAGTACTGCAGATGAATCAAACAACGATTACTTTGCTATTGAACGCTCTGTAGATGGTATTAACTTTCAAGTAATTGGTACAACCAAAGGTGGTGGCAATCGAGTAGATGCCGCTAGTTATTACTTTATCGATTATGCACCGCTTGCAGGTACTGCGTACTACCGCATTGCACAACATGATTATGATGGAAAATCGTCTTCAACAGTGATGAAGCCATATACATCAGAACGTTCAATTGAAATTACTACATACCCAAATCCATTCCAAAATAGCACATCGTTATTGGTAAGTGGATCTGATACAAATGAAGAATTTACGTATACAATCTATACCGTAAGCGGACAATTGGTTGAAACAGGAACAGGCATTGTAAATCAAACACAATCTGTTGGTAATAACCTTGCCAAAGGGATGTATTTAGTAAGCGTTACTGCTAGTACAGATAAAGTAACTACGAAAATTGTGAAACAGTAAAACTGTTCTAAGTTCTAAGTTTTAAGAAAAAGCCCTTGGTAGATTTAATCTATCAAGGGCTTTTTTTTGTGGTATTTGATTTTACAATCAATCGCCTCTCCATTCTTGGGGCGATGCCCCAAGCTAATATATTAAAGCCTTACAGGCTTATTCTTTCATATTGAGTGATTCGTTTTATATTTAAGAAAAAAAGTCATTGATAGATAATTCTATTAAAGACTTTTTAATGAATGTACTTTTCTCTGTTTGGAATTTGTTTTTTGTGATTTGGAATTTATCAATAACTGATTCATAAAACACCCGCGGCTTCCCTTAAAACATACTTGCCGTAAGCAACTTAATATCTTTATATGAAACGTTAAACTTTTTAGCCATGATGGAATTGGTTAAATATCCTTTGTAGGTATAAATCCCATTCATAAACCAATCCTTGTTGTGTATCATCTCTTCTACCCCACCCGCTTCTGCAATTTGCAACAATATGGGTGTAAAAATATTACTCAAGGAAATGGTGGCTGTACGTGCTACACGTGATGGGATGTTGGGTACACAATAATGAATAACATCATATTTTCTAAAAATTGGATTGGTGTGATTTGTAATTTCAGAAGTTTCAAAACAACCACCTTGATCAATACTTACGTCAACCACAATTGAATTGGGTTTCATCTCTGCTACCATTTCGTCGGTTACTAAACAGGTGGTACCTTCTTCAGCACGCAACGAACCAATTACAACATCTGCTTCGCGCAACTCTTTGCGCAGGTTTATGGTATCGTCAATAACAGCCGTATATAATTGCAACCCTAAATTTAATTTCAATCTGCGTAAGCGATACAAATGACTGTCGAATACTTTCACTTCTGCTCCCAAGCCAATAGCAGTACGCGCAGCATATTCGGCCACAGTACCAGCACCAAGTATCAATACTTTTGTAGATGGAACTCCTGTTACACCACCAAGTATAACACCCATCCCATTTTTAGTAACTAAATATTCGGCCGCTATCTGCATGACAGCACTCCCCGCTATTTCACTCATTGATTTTACAACAGGTTTTCCACCCGCTTTATCTTCAATGAATTCGTATGCCAATGCCGTTATACGTTTTTTATTTATTTCAGTAATATAATTTGGATTCAACGTCGACATTTGTAGCGCAGATATCAAGGTCTTCGCAGGCTTCATATAGCCTATCTCTTCCATTGTTGGCGGATCTACTTTCAATACAATTTCAGAATCAAATACTTCTTTTTTAGAATATACAATCTTAGCGCCTGCTTCGCTGTATTCACGATCTGAATATTTTGCATTTAAACCT
Organism: Cytophaga sp.; assembly: GCA_043729555.1. Taxonomy (GTDB): domain Bacteria; phylum Bacteroidota; class Bacteroidia; order Cytophagales; family Cytophagaceae; genus Cytophaga. The sequence goes on along the minus strand of JAYTLG010000029.1, from coordinate 3,676 downwards.
GCTCCCGTTTCAATCTGTACAATGTGTCCATTATTCACGATTAACGCCACTGCTTCGGGTGTAAGACACACTCTATTTTCAATTCCATCCAACTCCTTAGGCATGCCAATACACAACTGAGGTAGTTGTTTACGCACTTTCATTAATTGCTCTTTCGGATAAAGGATTTGTTCTTTAACCAACACACCTAATTCAGATTTTTTTTTCATGCGAAATATAATTCAATAGAGAAATAAATTCTTTATGGTTATTATTTTGAATTTGCATCATGCTTTGTAATTGTATAAGCACGCGAATTTTCATTTATGGTATCAATGTGTATGTGTAGATATTTTTCAGGCAACAACGATGGAATGCGAGAAGACCATTCAATAAAACAAAGATTTCCCGAATAGAAATAATCTTCGCAGCCAATTTCAAATGCTTCACGTTCGGTATTTAATCTATAAAAATCGAAGTGATAATATATTTTCCCGTTATTTGAACGGTATTCATTTACGATTGAAAATGTTGGGCTTGTTACGGGCTCAATGAAACCTAAAAATTCGCCACATTGACGTACAAAAGTTGTTTTGCCTGCCCCCATATCCCCATCTAACAACCAAATTAATTCGCCTTGAGAAAAATCAAACAAGGCACCTAAAAAAGAAATGGTCTCTTCAGGACTGTTACACTCAAAGCGCAAAACGTTTGTATTAATTTGAATGGATGACATCAACGTATTTATTTCTACATGAATCTACTAAGAAAAAACGGTCTATGAAAGAGCCTGCTTCATAAATTGTTCATGCAAGGTCAGTATCTGAGGAATTAACAACTGCTGTTCGTCATTATAGACGATATGCTGCGCCAAGGCAAGCTTTCGTTCATCTGGCCATTGTCGATCCATGATCGCTTGTATTTGTAATCTCGTGCGGTGTACGTCTCGATTTAACACACGACTTACACGAATATCCATGGGGGCTGTTACAACAATCATGGTATCCATTTCATGTGCGGTATGTGCTTCATAAAACAAGGCAGCTTCTTTTAATACATAAGGAGCATCTTGACTTAGTGTCCATGTTTTAAAATCGTCTGCTACTACCGGATGAATGATGGCGTTTAACTTTGCTGTAGATGCATCGTCTACAAACGCAACAGTAGCGAGATACGTGCGATTTAATGCAGTACCATTAAATGTTCCATCACCAAACGTTGTAATCAAACGTGTTCGAATTTCTGGATTGTTTTCAGTAAGCCATTTCGCACGACTATCTGCATCATAAACAGGTATGTCCAGTAAAGAAAAAATACGACATACCGTTGATTTACCTGTCCCAATCCCTCCAGTTATACCTACTTTATACATAGACTATTCTGTAAATGGTCTTTTATATTTGGTAACATTAAAAGAAACATCAACCTTATCTGCCGAATATTGTATGCATTTATGCAAAGGTTTGGAAACAGAAATCTCTTCTTTATAATTTTCGGAAATTCCTTTTTCAGAAAGATGGATGGTAATTTTATGTGACATGGTATCTAATATAGACGCCGGACCAGTAGCAATAATATATTCAGGACTAATGATAATGTTACCATCAATTTTATAATCGTCTTCTAAAAGAGCTGCATCCCGATGTAAATAAACTTTCAATTTAACCTTACGCACTTTATCCAAACCTGTATACAAGGTATCGGACAAAAAATAACGAATTACTAAATCAGGTAAGTAATCTTCCAAATAAGGTTTTACATCCGAAGATAATAGGTATTGATATTTCCGTTTACTTTTAATTTCGATTTCGATGGGTTTCAGAAAAAACTGCGTTTTCAGTTTCAAAATATCCCAACCCATACCATAGGTGTGAAAAGAAATATAAGCTTGTTCATCACTGTTAGTCATCAACTCCTGTTCGTCGTATTTAAATACGATTGGATATGACACATCGGCCAAATGATCTCTGTTCAATGAATTCAACAACCAAATACCAACAGTAGCCAACAGACAAAGAAACATTACCTTCCAGTCGTACTTACGATTAAACAATCTAAATATAGCTTTCAAAATAAAATAGATTTAAAATAAACGAACCACACAGATTCAATTTACTATTAAATTAACAAAACCTTTCAAATAAAACAAAACCTCCATTGAAGCAATCACGCTGCTTTCAATAGAGGTTTTTAACGTATACGTTATGGTTGATTAATCCGCTTTTGTAGAAATGCCTTGAATAGCACTTTTTTCAAATTTCATACGAATACGATCTACGATAAGAACTACCGTACCATCTTCTTCAATACTAGCAATTCTGCCATGTAAACCACCAATAGTTTGTACACCATCGCCAGGTTTTAATCCAGAACGAAATGTTTCTTGGTCTTTTGATTTCTTTTGTTGAGGGCGAATCATGAAGAAATAAAATACACCAATCATTAAAGCGATGAAACCAAATTGCATATAACCGCCACTCGATGCAGCTTGTAATAAAATTAATTGAACATTTAACATTGCTATTCTTATTTAGTTTAAATTTTAAAATCTTTGACGAACAATTATTGAGCGTCTTTATACGGACCGCTGATATCTTTTTGTTTTGCAATTACAAAACCTTTGATACGAATAATGGTTGCTTCTGGATCTGTGTTGGCAAGTACGGTTACCGTTTTATCGAAATCACCTGCGCGACCATCGCTATTAAACTGTACCAATATTTTGCCTTCAGCACCAGGTGCAATGGTATCTTTCGTCCACTCTGGGGTTGTGCAACCACACGATGCTTTTGCATCTCTTACATACAAAGGCTCAGTACCCGTATTCTTAAATACAAATTCGTGTTTTGCCTTGTCACCTTCATTTACATCTCCGAATATAAATTCAGACTCTGCAAACTTAATTGTTGTTGGTTTCAATTCTGCCAATACTACTACCGTTGAATCTTGCGTTACGGCAGCTTCTTCATTTTTTTTCTCTTCACAAGAAACTGTTGCAAGTGTGATGGACAATAAAAATGCATAAGTTACGATATTCATATGTTGTTCTATTTATTGATTGATATACAAAATTAGTTAAAATTATATAGACTAAGCTAGCAATTACAAATTTATACATTGCAGCACCCGAGCCACGTATTTTTCGGTAGTTAACACACCGCCTTGATCGGGAGTTGTTTGTTCTCTATCTCCATAAAAAGACTCTTCAATTTGATTTACAACACGTTGAGCAATATCTTCAAAGCCTACTTCTTTCAATAATCGACAGAACGATAACATTAATGCGTATGGATTTGAGATGCCCATACCTACAATGTCAGGCGCATGCCCATGCATAGGTATTGCAATATACCCATCTTCAACCTGAATAAGTGTATGTGCACGATTTAATGATTTATGAATGGATGCATAAAGTGCTTTAACCACTTTAGCCCCTTCCATTGAACTTACTACTTGATTGGTATTTTTATATTGGCTGTGTTTGATAAACGACAATACATTTGCATCCTCAAAGCGCCATTCATTATTGCTAAACGCAAGTCGTGTCCATGCTTTCATGGCGTCTTCCCAAACTTGCGACTGCTCTTGATATTGCTGAACCATGACCACTTTTTGTTCGATATCAAAACACGAACGTATGACCGTCATATCTTTCAAGGCACCGGCTGCTTGTTTTTGTGAAAGCGGTATCGCCAGC
>JAYTLG010000028.1:0-2468 GCA_043729555.1 Cytophaga sp. | reverse complement strand
TCTTTTGGCTCAGATGCTCCTTTTTGATATACATCTGCAGCAACAAGCAAACGGCTTACTACTTTACCCGCAGGGCCTGTTTGTATTGTAATAAGCGTGTTACCCAACATTTGCGTAGCTTTTTCTTTTACTTCGTCATACGACTTAGCAATCATTACGCCACGGTGTTCTGTACCTACAAATTTACCTTTTCCACGACCACCAGCATGTATCTGCGCTTTAACAACGAAGATATCAGTTCCTGTTAGTTCTTTTAATTTTTTAGCTGCTTCAACAGCAGACTCAGGCGAATCGGCATAGATACCTTCTCCAATCTTAACGTTGTATTTCTTAAGAATTTCCTTCGCTTGATACTCGTGAATATTCATATTTCAAAGAGGTGATAAAATGGTTTATATTTTATTTGATTGATGTAAAGGGTCAATCCACGAATCTACTCGTTTTAGGCCTTAAATTCAAATCTGTTTACGAATTAAATGCCACTTGTGGGGAAATCGTTTTGTCTCAAATTTGCGTGGTTTATAAGTGTATTCATAAATAGCTGTTTTTGAGACATATCGATAAAAATGTATTGGTATATACGAGACTTGTTCACCAATACCCTTGGCTATTATTTTTCATAGGTTTTATGAACCAATGTAAAGAAGTAGATTGCATCTGCCATGCCACCAATGGATGTCTCCATGCATTGAAAGTCTGAGTTGTAATCATAGAATACGACTTCCTTGGTGTTAAATTTATCAAAATTATTTTTTTGTGGAATGTTGAAATACTTCATCAATTCATTGTGTGTTTTTTTATCACCAGGTCCTTCTGCCACTGCTCCAACGGGAGATAATTCGACTGGGTTGAGGGTGTACATTTGTGAATAGATGTTTTGCACACTGCCGGGTATTTTATCGGTAATAATCATTGATACATTCCAATTGTTTTGTCCCAGTGTATAATTCAATACATCTGTCCCCATGTGGTCGTAGGGGGTAGATTCTTCTTTTAGTTTTGTATACTGAATACTAGAAGATGCTACACCTAAAAAACTATATAGAGTTGCCCTTGTATAATTGTGCGGCACGCGCCAAATATTTCCAGGCGACTTTGCAATGCTGTTGAAATTGTTCAAGTCGGTCGTTAAATAGGATTGCACTGTTTGTGCGGCATGTGGATACAAACGCAAGTGGGCTGTCATATTTAAATTGCCCCATGAATACCAATAACCAGCTCCAGCCTTTTGAGCATAAGCTTTTGCTTCTTCTAAATAAAGATCATCTTGTGTTAATTGATACAATTCTACCGCCGCAAGTTCCATATTATCATAACCCGATTGATCGTTATAAAATTTTTCCCAGCCTTCCTCAAACCAAGCAGGAACCTTGTTTGTGGTGATTGCTTTTCTATAGATTTGCAATGCTTTTTCTCTATATGGTTGGGCTTTTACTTTTATAGAAGGGGTTGTTTCAAAAATAGCAGCTGCTAATGCAAGGCTTGCAGCTGTTAAACCCATTTGTGTGGGACTGAAATCTGAATAGGCATGACGCAATCCATTTAATTTGTCATGATAGGGCATACGTACACCTTGTTTGTGATCGTCTGCATTTCCAACTTGTATAATGAAAGTTGAATCGTCGGGCATTGTTTTTAATAAATACTGTAAACCCCATAAGGCTTCTTCCATAAGTGCTTTTTTTTCTAATGCAGAAGTAGCAGTTATAGGATATTCTTCATATGCACGTAATAAGAAATAGGTTGTATATGCAACCGTTTGTGTAAATTTTAAATAGTCGCCAGCATCATACCAACCTCCAAGCATATCTACATAACATTCTGTTGCTGTAGTATCCCAACTTGTATTGGCAGTACTGTGTTTGATGTATACACGGCATTTTACATCTCCCGTATGGCCAATTTGATTTTCAGGTGCAACAGGTACACCGCTGCGTTGCTTTTTCAAAAAACGTATCATTTCGGATACTAAAAAATCAGTAGGATTGTTTTTTATTTCAATTGAAAATTCTTTGGAACTACCAATGACAATTTTATATATACCTTCTGTTTTTAAAGATGAAAATTCAATTTCATAATTGAATGCCATAGGTGTATGTTCGCTAATACCATTTATTGACTTATCAAATCTGCCTTGTAAAACAGTTTCTGAAGAATTATTTTGGATGGTCCATGATATGCCATCCAAGCTTTCGTCTGATAAAATAACACAGGATTTGGCAGCTTTTACTGCATAGCCAGCGTGATTGTAGCGAGGATATATTTCAGCATGTACAGATGTTTGAATTGTGCATACAAGAATGCAAAGGAATAGAATTCGATTCATTATACAATTTTTTTGTATTTTTTTGCCGAAACGAAACTGAATATGGAAGCAATAATAAATATTATTCCTAATGACAATAAAAAAGAAGACGCTGTTTCAGTGAATATACCGTAAAATAAAAATATTATTCCGAAAGTAAATG
>JAYTLG010000027.1:0-1758 GCA_043729555.1 Cytophaga sp. | reverse complement strand
AAACGGATAGTAGCTGTTTATCTGCTTAATGTCGCCATTAGCTAAAACACCTGTACTGTTCGCATTAAAAGTCACTCGTGTATTGCCCAAATGGTCGCGCAAAACATATTCATAGCCAAAAGTGCCACTATTATTGACAACCGCCCCCTCAGTATGTTGTAGTCTCACGAGGTTATTGCTGCCATCATATTCTGCACCATTGGAGTAATTTGTAATCGTTGAAGAGACATACGCACCGCCTAAATCATACAAATCCACTTTCTTTTGTAGCTTGACACCTGAGGCGCTATACATAAACTCAATGATGCCTGTCGTAATCGTTGTTGTCGTACCGCCAGAAGTGACCTCCTTTGTAAATGTGATTCTGACAGGTAAATTTAGGTAATTGTACGCTATATTTGAGATTTTCTTGTTCAAATCCATTATCAAATTACCATTCGCATCGTAGGCATAAGCTGTTCCTGTGATGTTTTAAGCAAAACCTTTTTTGCCTGCTGTGCCTGCGACAACATCTGTGATACTTATCAGCTTATTTGCATTTGTACCATCATAGTTGTAGGTCATATCATCTATTTTGCCAAAAGTACCTGCTAAATAGCCTGTTGGATAGATACAGTTTTGACCTGTAAAACCATTGCGCTCCATTTTTGTAATATTACCCCGCACATCATAACTCATTTTCTCTTGATACTTATTGTCCGATTTGAATGGTGAATTCCAATGATGGTACTGATAGTTACCATGAATATCCGCATAATTGGCTTCTAACAAACGGTCAAGGTTGTCATATTTGAATGAATATGCCTGTTTCTCACGCCCAGCTACTTGCCACGTTATTTGGCTGATATTGCCATTGTATTGTGATGCCTGCGCCCCAGGTATTGTATAATCGGGTCCATCATAAATTACATTTTCAGTAAACAAATCGGGATTGTCTTCTCCTGAATTGGAGCTAGGCAGTGAATAACTAAATGGATAATTGGTTGTTAAAACATCTTCATCTGAATTGCAATCGAATATAGGATAATCGTTCAACGTGCTTAAAAAATTGGGATTAATAGCTCCCAACCAACCACGTGCATTATAGGCGTAATTGGTCGATTGCAAATATTTATTGCCATAAGCTGTACTTTTGCCAATATCCTTACGTGTCAGTCTGTCTTGTGTATCATAAGAGAACAGGTTTAATTGGTCAATTGTCTGTAAATTTGTTGCTGTAATGGCATTATAGAATTGATGCGAGTTTTCTTTTGGTCTTAGTCCTTTATCGTATTTATGGACTTCCCAAGTGTGGGCATAATTTGAGTACTGACTTTCTGTACCAATAAAAATGTACCGATTAGAATATGTTGGTTTACCCGCACCGTTGAAGTCTTGATTCATATCGTCAAAGCCAAACAGGTTTTCTTGATTGACCCAATATGGGAAACCTTTGTAATTGTAGAGATTTGGGCGTACTTGGTCGTATTCTGTATAAAGTGTGGCTTTGGGTGGCGTAACACCCGATGCTGTCAAAACGCGATTATATGTAAAATTGACCCAGTTTTTATCTTGATAATAGACATTTTTGGTCAAATAAGTCGCTTCTGGAATAGTAACAATATTAGATTCTAAATATACTGAGGGGTCTCCTGACACGGGAACAAAACCCGTTTTGACGACGCGACCGATATCGTCATATTCTGTACCCAAATATTTTGTTCCTAATACAAAATCTGGATCTGGTTTGGTAGCCATATTCCCATCTTGTGTCAAGAC
>JAYTLG010000026.1:0-5875 GCA_043729555.1 Cytophaga sp. | reverse complement strand
ACCCAATTCGGTGTACGCATTACACTTGGATGCAGCAGCAAATGAATTGTTTATAGGGCACAATTTTGAAGGCATACACGTAATTGATACGCTTACCAATATTGAAAAACGTTCGGCACAAATAACAAAAAGTGCCATCTTCGACATTAAAAAAATAAACGATTGGCTGTTAGTTGCAACCGGCGACGGCTATCTGATTGTATTAGAAGCAAGCGATTTGTCGGTGATTGCAAAGTTGAAAATAACAGACGCAAGCATTCGTGTAATTGCTTTGCATCCCGATCAAAAACAATTGGCCTTGGGCAGCAGCGATCATCACATTCGCATTGTAGATTTGCCGAGCTTGCGTATTCTAAAGACTGTGGAAGGGCATCGTAATTCGGTGTTTACACTGGCGTATTCGCCTGATGGCAAGGTTTTACTAAGTGCAGGTAGAGATGCGCAACTTAAAGTATGGGATGCCAATAGCTATGCTGCAGTCAATTCCATAGCGGCTCATATGTATTCAATCAATCACATTGCATACAGTCCTTCGGGTAAGTATTTTGTAACGGCAAGTATGGACAAGTCCATCAAAGTATGGGACGCCGTTCAATTTAAATTATTAAAAGTAATAGATAAATCTAGACATGCAGGTCATGCAACCTCGATCAATAAGTTGTTGTGGACCACACATGCTAATTCGATACTATCTGTAAGCGACGATCGCACCATTTCTGTTTGGAATGTCGATTTGCCGCTTGCTATAAATTAATTCAACACCGATTTAAAAACGCACGAGCATGAAAGTTACCCCAATTGAAATAAGACAAAAAGATTTCAATAAAGTATTCAGAGGTTATGATAAAGAAGAAGTAGATGCTTTTTTGAAATCACTTTCTCAGGAATGGGAAAAAATGATGCATGAAAATCTAGATATTACAAAACGTTTGGAATTGGCGGAGCGCGAAATTACGCGTTTGCGTGAAGTTGAGAGTTCGCTTTTCAAAACGATTAAAAGTGCAGAAGATACAGGTGCAAGTTTGATCGACCATGCACAACGTCAATCTGATTTGCACATGCGTGAAGCACAAATGAATGCCGAAGCAATAATGAGCGAAGCACGTAACCGTGCACGCAAAACAGTTGAAGAAGGTGAGATGGAAGCAAAAACATTGGTTGCTAAATTGGTAGCCGAAGTTACTTCTTTGCAAAAAGATTTGGCTGAGATTGAATTTAAAAAAGAACATGCCATACAAGAAATACAAGCCTTGGGCGAAGGTTTGTTGGATCGTGTGCAACGCGAAAAAGCGAAACCCAACCGAGCAGATTTAGATCAACGTATCGAAAAGGTAGTTGAAGCTGCAAAGGCCATCAATACCGTTGTTGAAGATGATTTTGATAAACACGAATTAAAGACAATCATAAAACCAATCTCCGACGTAGTAGACAAAACACTTGTACGCGATCCGGATGCGCCTTTGTTTGCACATGCGACCATCCCGCCAGCATTTGAAAAAAAAGAGATAGAAAAAAGTTCTGTTGTAGAACCGTTAAAAGCGGAAGAAAAAATAGAAAAGAAAGAATTAGAAAAGAAAGAATCGGATGTTAAACCTGCAAGTCCCGCGAAAGAAGGTACAGGTTCATTTTTTGATACTATTTAATTGACATATAACATGAACGCAATTATTTCATTAGAAGGATTGAAGTTTCATGCCTTTCATGGCGTGCACCCACAAGAACGTTTGGTCGGCTGTCATTTTATTGTCGACATACATTTGTCGATGCAGCCCATAGCCGACGGCTTTAAGGACGATTTGGCGCGCACCATTGATTACGAACACGTATATAAATTGGTGGCTCAAGAAATGAAGGATCCAAAATATTTAATTGAAACCTTGGCCGAAAATATTATTGCGCAGGTGTTTCATACACAGCCATTGGTTGAAACCGCGCAGGTAATTATTTCAAAAATGAATCCTTCCGTTGGTGGCGAATGTTTGAAGTCTAAAATTGAACTTAAGAAGCAGCGTTAATTAGACTTAAGTAGCGGCGTTCGTATTAAAAATAAAGCCTGTAACTTCTTCCGAATCTTCATAATCCAACTCTACACCTGCGACGTAGAGCACCTGTTTTTTTTCAATATAAATCGGCAATCCCGCTACCAAATATTCGTTGTCGCCTTCTTTTTTTTGATCGAAACCCAATACAAAACTGGTACCCGAACAACCACTTCCTCGAACCCCCACACGCAGGCCATAGCCCTCCGGGATGTTTTTAGTTACCTTTATAAGCGCAATCTGATTAAGAGCGAGTTGCGTAATAGTAAGTGGCAATATTGATTGATGAAAGGTGCTCACAGGCGATGTTTATTCAATTAGGTGCAAACGATACCGATAAAGGTTGTTATTATCTCCCAAAATTGTATATTTTTGAAGACTAAAAATATCATTATGCTAGAATTCTTATCCGAGTTTATAAAAATTGTTTTGCCAGCCGCTCTTGTAGTGTATGGTATGTACTTAATTGTTAAGACCTTTCTTCAAAAAGAGTTTGAGAAAAATGCACTTGATATAAAGATTAAAAATATTGATATCAAAATTAAAAATACGGAGTTGGTATTGCCGATACGCTTTCAAGCCTACGAACGCATCTGTTTGTTTTTAGAACGCATTGCGCCACACAATTTGATTATTAGAAGTAATGAGCCGGGCATGACTGCGGGACATTTGCAACAACAAATGTTATTCAATATTAGAGAAGAGTATGCTCACAATATGTCGCAGCAGGTATACATGAGCGATGAAGCATGGAAACATGTGAAAGATGCAATGGAAAATATTGTCTCTGTAATCAATAATTCTGCTCAGGTAATTCCTGAAAATGCGAAAGCAATTGATCTGGCTAAAATAATTGTTGAAGTGTTGATGCAATTGCCTAAAGAACCGACAGAGGATGCTTTGCAATTTGTTAAAAATGAAATCAGACAAGTAATGTAATATCGAACATCAGCAGTTTTGCTGTTGGTTGTTCACGTGTTTCCCATACTATGAAAATTGCTATTCAAGGCGGCCGCGCTTCTTTTCACGACATCACTGCCCGATATTATTTCGGGGAGGATATTGAAATTGCTGAATGCACCACGTTTAGAGAATTGTGTAAGTTGTTAAAAGCGGGTTCGGTTGATTTTGCTGTGATGGCGGTAGATAACTCCATTGCTGCATCCATCTTGCCCAATTATGCCCTGATTGAAGAATACGGTTTTAAAATAATTGGCGAAGTGTATTTGAAGATTAAGCAATACATCATGTGTCACCCGGACAGCAACGAAGATACTATTCGTTCCGTTCTTTCGCATTACATGGCCTTAAATCAATGCGAAGAATATTTGCTGAAGCGCCCTGCCATGGAGCGTAAAGAATATCACGACACGGCCGACAGTGCTAAGTATATCAAAGAACACAACAGTATGAATACCGCAGCTATTGCGAGTAAGTATGCCTGTGAATTATATGGCTTAAAATTGTTAGAGCCCGAAAGTATTGAAACCTATAAAAATAATTATACGCGTTTCTTTATTCTTTCAACAGATAGAAAATTCAAAAACGAAGAAGCCAATAAGGCAACCATCAGTTTCAGATTAACCGATCAAGTGGGTGCTTTATCAAAAGTGTTAAAAATTATTGTTGATAATGAAGTCAATCTTACGAAGATACAATCCTTGCCCGTGTTTGGTACAGCTGCCGAGTATCGATTCCATGTAGATTGCGAATGGGATGATTATGCAAAGTTTAAAAAAAGCATTGCTATTAATTCCATTGTTGAAGATTTAAAAATATTAGGTGAATATAAAAAAGGAGAATTGGTCAATGATTATTCCCGCAGCAAGTAGGCTGAACGTTGTTAAAGAATATTACTTTGTGCGCAAGCTTGAAGAGATTGCGAAGTTAAACAAAGAAGGTAAAAATGTAATTAGTTTTGGTATTGGCAGTCCTGATTTGGCGCCATCGCCTGCTACGGTTGATGCCTTGGTGGCAACATCTCGTATGGCTACTGCGCATGGCTATCAGCCTTACCGTGGCATTCCTGAATTAAGAGAAAGCATTGCTTCGTTTTATAAAAACATTTATGGTGTCGATTTGGATTCCAATACAGAAGTATTGCCTTTAATGGGTTCCAAAGAAGGTATCTTGCATGTGTCCATGGCATTTTTAAATCCGGGCGATGAAGTATTGGTGCCAGATCCAGGGTATCCAACCTATACCTCGCTTACAACGCTTATTGGCGGTGTAGTGCGTAAGTATACATTGAGCGAAAAAAACAATTGGCATCCTGATTTGGAAGAACTGAAAAAACAAGATCTTTCGAAGGTGAAAATGATGTGGTTGAATTATCCGCACATGCCAACGGGTGCAGAGGCTGATCGCGCACAGATTGAAAAGATTGTTGCCTTCGCAAAAGAACATAAAATTTTGTTGTGTTTTGATAATCCATACAGTTTGGTATTGAACCAACAAAAGCCATTCAGTATTTTAAGCATACCGGGTGCAAAAGAGGTAGCGGTTGAATTTAATTCCTTGAGCAAGTCGCACAACATGGCAGGCTGGCGCATAGGCATGATGGTTGGTTCGCCGATATACCTAAACCCAACATTGACGGTAAAAAGTAATATCGACTCGGGTATGTATTTGGGTTTGCAGAAAGCGGCAATTGAAGCATTTAAAAATTCAGAAGCATGGCATGCCGAACGCAATGGGGTATATGCCGAACGTAGAGAAAAAATATTTGGCATCTTAGACAAATTAGGCTTTGAATACAGCCGCAAGCAAGTAGGTTTGTTTGTGTGGTGCAAGCCAAAAGATGCAGCAGCGATAGGCGATATACCAGCGTATGTAGATCGTTTGTTGAACGAGGCCTATGTATTCTTTACACCAGGTGCAATCTTTGGCGAACGTGGCGAAGCTTATTTGCGTGCATCCTTATGTGTGCCGATTGAAAAAATTGTGGAAGCCGAAGCACGGATCGATGCTTGGTTGAAGAAATAGATTTTAAAATGTCCCGCTAATAAGTAGCGGGACATTTTTTTTGTCGTTTCGCTCAGGTAGAGAACGTAGCATCTCGGTAATTGTTGGAATTTCCGAAAGCTTAAAATCGAGTTTGTTGGTTACATAAAATACGTATCACCAACAATCAGAGAATGTACACGGCTCTTAATAAGAGAAAAAAATACCCCACACATGCATAAAAATATCGTAGCCATCATCGGAAGTGCCAGTAAAGATTCCTCCAATCTGAAATTGGTGCAATACATTGCTTCAATCATGTCTGATGATTTTTCGATATCGATTTTCAATGCATTATCTACACTACCACATTTTAATCCTGAACAAACCGATACCAATACACCTACCGAAATTACTGCCATTGGGAAGTTAATTGAAGAGGCAGATGGAATACTTATTTGCACGCCCGAATATGTTTTTAGCATTCCCAGTGGATTGAAAAACTTAATAGAATGGTGTGTTTATACAGCCGTGTTTTCAAAGAAACCCATGGGTTTGATTACTGCATCTGCACAAGGAGAAAAATGCCACGAAGAATTGCAGTTAATCATGCGTACCGTTGAAGCTGACTTTACCGAAGATACGTGTTTGTTGATACAAGGTATAAAGGGTAAAATAGATTTGAATGGAGTCTTACGAAGCGAAGAATTGAAAACTGAACTGCATACATTTGTAGAGTATTTTGAAAACCGCATACAACAAACCCCAAATTGAATAATTGTTCGGCATGGTATTTTGATGCCTAGGATTTTCCATTAAAAGCATCGATATTTATATAAGCGAATTTTTGAATATCTTTTAGAATAAAGCATGCAAGAAGTATTCAATATTCG
>JAYTLG010000025.1:0-10485 GCA_043729555.1 Cytophaga sp. | reverse complement strand
AATAGAAGAAGAGGCGCCTGTAGATGGTACAAATCTAGAAGAGGGCAATTAACAAAAAGTCAGCAACAAACATCAACGCTTAAAAAGGCTTGAATATTTTATACATTTTATACATGAGAGAGATTCTTGATATTATTGCATTCATACCTTGGTGGTTTTACATCTTCGTGTTTCTTGGCGTAATTGCTATTAAAGATATTTTTTTTAATAGACGCCATACTATTAAACACAACTACCCGATTGTTGGGCATTTGCGTTATTTGTTGGAAAAAATTGGTCCAGAATTGCGTCAATATATTGTAGCCAACAATCGCGAAGAGCTGCCATTTAACAGAAGACAACGTTCGTGGATTTATGCATCCTCGAAACAAGAAAACAATTATCAAGGGTTTGGTACCGATCAAGATCAAAACAGTCCTGGTTTTATTTTTATTAAACCTTCTATGTTTTCGTATGCTGTTAAAGAAGGACATCCCAATAAATCAAAACCAGATTTTGTACCCTGTGCGAAAATAATGGGTGCATACAATAAAAGAAAAAAACCGTACAGGCCTAGTTCTATTATAAATATTTCTGGTATGAGCTATGGCTCACTATCGGCAAGGGCTGTAGAGGCTTTAAATAAAGGAGCCTTAAAAGCAGGTGCCTATCAAAATACCGGAGAAGGTTCTCTGGCACCGCATCACAAGCATGGTGCAGATATTATGTTTCATTTCGGTACTGGGTATTTTGGTGTCCGTGATGAACATGGAAATTTTTCGATGTCTAAATTGAAACAATTGGTCATCGACAATCCATGCATTCGTGCAATCGATTTAAAATTATCGCAAGGTGCTAAACCTGGTAAGGGTGGTGTTTTACCAGCTTCAAAAATTACACAAGAGATTGCAGATATACGCGGTTTGCCAATGGGCAAAGATGTTATATCGCCGGCCTATCACAGTGCATTTTCTAATGTTCCTGAGATGATGGATTTTATTGAAAAGATTGCTCAAGAAACAGGTTTGCCAGTAGGTTTTAAATCTGCCGTTGGTAAGATGGAGATGTGGGTGGAGTTGGCAGACCGTATGTTAGAGAAAGGCTATGGTCCAGACTTTATTACCATTGATGGTGGTGAAGGCGGTACCGGTGCAGCACCTCCAGCATTTGCAGATCACGTATCGTTGCCATTTGTGTATGCCTTTAGCAGCGTATATAAAGTATTTGCAGAAAGAGGTTTAACGGATCGTATTGTATTTGCAGCATCCGGTAAATTAGGTTTTCCTGAAAGCACCTTAATGGCATTTTCATTGGGCGCAGATGTTATCCATGTTGCAAGAGAAGCTATGATGTCGATTGGTTGTATACAAGCTCAAGTATGTCATAACAATACGTGTCCGTCGGGTGTGGCAACACAAAACAAATGGTTGCAGTCGGGCATAAATGTGCCTATTAAAGCAGATCGTTTGTATAATTATGTTAAGAATTTGCGTAAGGAAGTATTAGAAATTACGCATGCCTGTGGATACGAACATCCAACTCAAATGACGATGAATGACATTGATATCAGCATGGGCGATAATAACTTGACCATGCCGCTAGTAGATGCTTATAAATACAACAAGGTGCCGGTACCTTTTGAATCGATGAAGGAATTACACGAATGTCCGTATTTAGGAAAAAGGGATCCATCCATTAAATTCGATTGATTCGGTTGAAACCGTTCTTTCGGATATAATTTATGAACGTATATTTACAATCATTATCCAACAAAGTTTATTTATATTTATCAAATAATTACGATTACAATTAAAAAATTACTACTGTGAATCAACGTATTTCTCTTATTTTAAATGGCGTATTAGCCCTTGCAGTTATTGGATTATATGTACTGCATTTTAAAGGACAAAAAAGTGCAAATGTTCAAACGATTGTTGCAGATTCTACTTTAGAAGATATTGCGATTGAGTTTGATAGTTTGCCTAATTTAGGTTCGAACCAAGGCGCTATTGCTTTTATTGATTTCGAAAAGCTTACCAGCAAATATCAATTCTATAAAGATGGTGTTACCAATCTTGAAAATGATTACAAAAAGAAAGAAGGCGAGTTGATGAAAAAGCAACAACTCTTGGAAGAAAATTTTACGCGCTATCAGCAATTGGCTCCGAGTTTTTCTCCCGAAGTTAGAGAAAAAAGAGAAAATGATTTGAGAGAGGAAGAGCAGCGTTTATTTCAGTTGAGAGATCGTTTGGGCAAAGATTTAACGGAAAAAGAAGCAACGTTCAACAAGCAGTTTTTGACAAAAATTGATACCTATTTAAAAACATTGGGTAAGGAAAGAAATTATTCTTATGTCTTTACCTATGTGAAAGGTGGTCCTGCAACCATTGTATATGCAAAAGACACCTTAAACATTTCGGATCAAGTTATCAATGCATTAAATGATCAGTATAAGAAGAAAAAATAATTTAGATTGAAACAACCCACATGTTTAGTTTTAAAGGATAAACTTATTCGGGCATTGCATAAAAGGTTTAAACTAGAAGGAATTGAAATTCCGTTCCCAGTACAAAACCTTATTATAATGAAAGTTTAAATAAAAAATGCGCTGAAATCATTCAGCGCATTTTTTATTTAATCTAATACTGCTGCAGTTTGCCGTGGTTGTGCCTTTTCGGCCAACCCTTGGTGGAGACAGTTGTCCGCCGCTGAGGAGCTCGAAAAGACACAGCGACAATCAATTCAGTGTATTTTTATATCTATCGGATGTGTTACCGAACTTACTTATTGGGCTGTGGTGTCATACGTAAATACGGTTTAATACGCGTATGTCCTTTTGGGAATTTTGCTGCAATGTCTTCGTCTTTAATTGCAGGTGTAATAACAACATCTTCGCCGTCTTTCCAGTTAGCAGGTGTTGCAACGCTGTAGTTGGCTGTTAATTGAAGCGAATCAATTACACGTAAAATTTCTGTGAAATTTCTACCTGTAGATGCAGGGTAAGTAATAATCAATTTTACTTTTTTATCGTTGCCAATAACAAACAATGAACGAACTGTAAATTTTTCACTTGCATTTGGGTGAATCATGTCATACAACTCGGCTACTTTCTTGTCTTCGTCTGCAATGATTGGAAAGTTAACCGTTGTATTTTGTGTTTCATTGATATCTTTAATCCAGCCTTTATGCGACTCAACACCATCAACACTTAATGCAGCAACTTTAACATTGCGTTTTTCAAATTCTGATTGAAGCTTTGCCGTTGCACCTAATTCGGTTGTACATACGGGTGTATAATCTGCAGGGTGAGAAAATAAAACACCCCATTTATCGCCTAACCAGGCATGGAAAGAAATTGGACCTTCTGACGTTTCGGCATTAAAATCCGGAGCAATATCACCTAATCTTAAACTCATAGTAGTAGTTATTTAACGGTTAAATTTATGTAAATATAAAATATTGTTCTGAATAATGTATATTAATTAATAAATTCAGAATAATCTTCTGATAACTTAAACAGCTTGTTTGGGTAATTTGTTCCTTATCGAGAAACTATTTTGTTGTTTCAGTTTATTTTTTAATAAAGAAATGTTTATAAACTTGATAACAGAAATAAACGAAACATAAAAAAAGAATAACATTTACTAAAAAAGAAAAGCTTCTTTGAAAAGAGGCATAAGCAGAATTATTAGTAATCTGTATTTTGATAAAAAACAACGTGCATAACAAAAGACTTATTAGGCCGAGGTTGTTTAAGAAATCTTTTTTCATGAATAAGGTGCTTATTTTTTTCTTGCTAAAATGGCTGCGCTAATTTCATCCGATATCTTTTTTGTAAATCCATTTACCACAACACTGGTACTATTGGTAAAAAAAGTTAGCGTGCTATACCCTACCAATGGATTGTCCATACCAATAGAAACGATATCGGTATAACTGATAAAGATTGATTTATTCTTGAATACACCCGGTTCTTTAATTTTTATTCCGGTGTCTTCAATATGTATTTCGGTCGGAAATAGTTTATTCCCTGAAGAAAGTCTAGACGATGTATATTTCATTGGGGGTATTATTTTAAATAGACAATGTCATTTGTACAACCATTTTCATCACAGGATTTACACATCAACATGCCTTTGAAGAATTGAGGTTTCAACACCGATTTGCCTAACAACATGCGAATACATTCTTGTATACCTTCGATGATGGAAGGGTGCGGGTGTATCATATCTGCGAGCTCTTCAACGCCTTTGTCCATCGATATTAAGAGGGCAACGGCTTGAATTGCACTTGATGCATGAACACCAACGGCACGCATACCTAAGATTTTCATTTCATTGTCGTTGGTTACAAGTATCTTGAAGAAACCATCGTTGTTGCGCATGGCAATGGCACGTGGTATCATGTCGTAACGAATTTTTACAACCTTGTATGAAATTTTATCACGCAACGCACTTTTCTCATTCATACCAACACCCGCTACTTCGGGCTGTACAAACATGATGGTAGAAACGTTGTTATACGTTATGGGAGCACTTTTTTCACCAAATATTCTTTCAATTACGTGTCGTCCTTCCAGTTCCGCAACATTTACAAGTGCAATGTCAGAAGAAATATCACCAGCAACATAAATGTTTGGAACGTTGGTTTGTCCGTCTATATTTTCAATATGTCCAATGGTTGAAATAGATACACCAACTTCTTCAAGTCCAAGGTTTCTGGTGTTTGGAATACGACCAACAGAAACCAATACTTTTTCGACACGGTGCATTTCTTTTCTACCATCCGTGTATTCTATGATGTACTCAACTTCGCCATCTACAATTTTCATGCTCAACAAGTTCGATTTTTTATGAACCGTAATCCCTTGTTTGGTCATGTTTGCTTCAACTACATCCGTTACATCATCGTCTTCAAATGAAAGGATGCGTTCTGCTTTATCGATGATGTTTACAGACGTATAGCCGAAGTTTGAAAAGATGGTTGCCCATTCGCAACCAATAACACCCGCACCTAATATTACTAGGCTTTTGGGAAAGTTTTCAAAATTTTCGATGCCATCACTGGTTACAATAATTTTTTCGTCGATGGGAATATTGGGTAGCTTGCGAGGTGTGCTGCCTGTAGCCACTACAAAATTTTCCGCTTCTATAACTTCTTTTTCTGAACCGGTTAAAACTTCAATCGAATGTTTACTTACAAATTTTGCTGTTCCTTTCAAGAATCTGAAATGTCTTGCTTCTTGTTGTGTTAAGGCTTCAATTTGACCTTCAAGATGGAAGCGGCGATTTGCAATACCGCCACGTACCTGCCCCAATACTTGTTGATAGGTGACTGAAAAATGTTGATCGGGGCTATATTGTGCCAAACGTTTCCGTGCCGTTTGAATATCTTTAGAGAGTTCCCAAAATGTTTTAGATGAAATAGCTCCATTGTATAAACCTGCGCCACCAATTTTTTCTTTTTCAATTAGAATGACTGATTTGTTTAAATCAAGCGCTCTGATTGCTGCTGCGTAACCTGCTGGCCCTGCGCCTATAATACACACGTCGTATCTCATACCTACTAATTCTCTTTATTATCCCAAATTGCAAAAAAAAAGTACAGTTGCCAATCTTTCTTTTAAACAGTCTTGAAATTGTATTTTTTCTATAAATGACAAAACGAACATTAGAATGCCAAAAATGTCAATAAAATTTAATTTATAGTATAAAAATTGATGATATTAGTATAATAATTAGTCAAAATATAAAAAATAGGCTTAAAATTTAACTAGTTATTGCAAAATAATATTTTTAATCGTTCTTTTTAATATAAAAGTATAAAACCAACGATTTTTATTAGATTATTTATATTATTTATAATTCTCAAAAAAGCAGAAACAAATAAATATTACACTTAAAAATAGGTATAAATGCCAAAAAGCAAATATTTTACATAAATATTTTGCGAATACAGATTATACCTATATATTGGGATTATATAAATTAAGTTATATAAATAAGATCCAAATTGTTATGGAAACACGAACTGGAATATTTAATTCTTACAAGATAGACCAAGCTCATTTTGACGAATCCTATATGCCAAATGGGGAGATCAGACCCCATTATAAGCATTTGATGCGCATTTTTGGACAGTTGGATATTCAGGGGTATCTTAAAATTAATGAAATCGCAAAAAGTGATTTATTTAATCAGGGAGTAACATTTAATGTATACTCTGAAAAAAATGAAGGTGTTGAACGACTGTTTCCCTTCGATTTATTTCCACGAATGATACCGAGTCAAGAATGGAAAATTATTGAGGTTGGAATAAAGCAACGGAATAAAGCCATTAATATGTTTTTGTGGGACATCTATCACGATCGAAAAATATTAAAAGAGAAAGTGGTGCCTAGCGATTTAATTTTTAGTTCGCAGTTTTATAATAAAGAGATGATTGGTATTGATCCTCCTGGTGGCATATATATACACATCACGGGTACGGATATTATCAAACACAGCGATGGCCAGTATTATGTGTTGGAAGATAATCTTCGTTGTCCATCAGGGGTGAGTTATGTATTGTCGAATAGAGAAACAATGAAGAAGATATTTTTTAATCTTTTTAACAAATATCAAGTAAAGCCTATTGTTCAATACACCGATAAATTATTGGCGATGATTCGTTCTGTTGCCCCTGCACGTGTTGACAATCCGCTTTGTGTAATCTTAACTCCAGGTATATATAACTCTGCTTATTTTGAACACTCATTCTTGGCACATCAAATGGGTATTCAATTGGTAGAAGGAAGGGATTTATTTGTAGAGAATTCTTTTGTGTATATGAAAACCATTAAAGGTCCTCGACGAGTCGATGTTATTTATCGACGAGTGGATGATGATTTTATTGACCCCTTGGTATTCAATCCAAAATCGGTATTGGGTGTGTCAGGTTTGATGTCGGCTTATCAAGCAGGCAATGTAAATATCATAAATGCTCCAGGTACGGGTGTAGCCGACGATAAAGCGGTGTATACCTACGTGCCTGATATTATAAAATATTATTTAAATGAAGAGCCTATTTTAAAAACGGTACCAACCTATCGTTGCGAACGACCAGATGAAATGAAATATGTATTGGAAAATATGCACAATTTGGTTGTTAAGCCTGTAGATGAATCGGGTGGTTACGGTGTTTTTATTGGCAATAAAAAAACGCAAGAAGAAATTGATGAATACAAAAAATTAATTCTTGACAACCCAAGAAAATATATTGGACAACCAATTATGTCATTGTCTGTATTGCCTACATTTATCGATGATTCGGAAGAGTCTGAACAACGACATGTTGATTTACGTGCATTTGCATTGATGGGTAAAGAAGGAACATACGTGTTGAACGGTGGTTTAACGCGAGTTGCTTTAGCAAAAGGAAACTTGATTGTAAACTCTTCGCAGGGTGGTGGATCAAAGGATACGTGGGTAGTTGATAATTATTAAAATTCAGTAGAGTATGTTATCTAGAATTGCAGAAAATTTGTTTTGGATGGGTCGTTACCTTGAAAGAACCGAACATATAAGTCGATATGCTCAAGCACATCATTTTTTTAGTATTGATGCGCCTAATTCGATTAAGAAAGAAAATATCTTAGCGTCAATGTTAGAGATGGCAGACACCTATGATAATTATATTGAATTGAACTATAAAATGGAAACCGATGATGTGTTGTATTTTATGTGTTTGGATGAATATAATTCGGCTTCCATTAAACAATCTGTTGTGAAGGCTCGTGCCAATGCACGAGGTGCTAAAGACTCTATTTCTACCCAATTGTGGGAGTCTGTAAATACCTATTATCATTTCATCAATTCAATGGATCGGGTGAAGTTTAAAGAAATAGGTTTTTATGAATTTTCGAAAAAAGTATTGGAGTATAATTCCATCATAAGTGCGAATGTAGATAATACCTTGTTGCATGATTCAGCTTGGTCTATTATTCACTTGGGTAGTTACATTGAACGTGCTACGCAAATTATACGCATGATCCTTACTAAAATCAATGATATAAATCGAATTCCGAAAGCAGAGTTTTATAACATGATTGAGTTGTTTGAAAACGTAAACTTATTGAAAAGTACTGAAGCGTACGATATGAGTAAACTCTTTTATAAAGAAGTGTCAAACGTGAGTCATAGCTTGGAGTTTTTAACTTTAAATAAAAATTTCCCCAAATCAATTGTATATAATTTAAGACAAATTGAAAAATGTTTGTCGCGTTTATCAAACGTATCTAGACACGAATCGAATTCGCTTGAATTTTATGCAAGTAAATTATTGTCTACCGTAGAATATACTTCTATTCAAGAAATTGAAACGGATCCATTAACATTTTATAATGACTTGTTAAATAAAGTAGAGACTATGGCAACCATGCTTGAAAATAAATACTTGCATTATTAATCGCTTACAGGAAACAGCATCTATAAAATGCGTATCTTTCGCTTCTGTATTAATAATGAATTCGTATGACTTATTGTTTGGGCGTTAAATTAAAAGATGGTTTATTGGCAATTGCCGATACTAGAATAACATCTGGAACGGATACAACTTCCGCAAAAAAAATATTTGTGCATCAAAGTGAGCATGGGAGCTTGTTTTTAATGACCAGTGGTTTGCGCTCCGTTAGAGATAAAGCCGTAACGTATTTCAAAGAAGTTTTAAAGGAAGAAACAGTTGTATATAATCAAATGTACGAAGCAGTTAATGCCTTTGGATTGCAGTTGCGCAAAGTTGCAGACGAAGATAAGAGTGCGTTGAAAGCTTCGGGAATGAGTTTTAATTTGCACACCATTGTTGGTGGACAGTTAAAAGGCGATGCCGAACCTAAAATGTTTTTATTATATCCGGAAGGTAATTGGATTGAATTAACCGACACGTCTCCTTTTATGATTATAGGGAATAGTGGTTATGGCAAGCCTATTTTAAATAGAACCGTGCGTTATGAATCAACCATGGAAGAAGTTTTAAAAGCAGGATTTTTATCTTTCGATTCAACCCGTGTTTCTGCAAATGATGTCGATTTCCCCTTGGATATTGTTGTTTATTACAACAATAGCTTTCATTTAATTGAACATCGATTTGAAAAGGCTGACATGGAAGTGATTTCTAAAACATGGGACAGTCAATTAAAAAAAGCCTTGGATGCAATACCCGAAGATTGGATGGATGTAGTTTTTAACCAAAAAAAATAAATTTTAAATAAAAACACTCAACATTTCATATTAATTCATATATTTATAATTCAACTATTATAAATCGAAATTTTTGAAATTTAACAGGTATCAGTTATGTCACAGGAAGAAAAGAAAAAAGGTAACAATTTAGTTTTTGCATTGATCATTTTAGCCTTATTAGGTGTAATTGGTTATTTGTTGTTTAACAACAATCAAAAATCTACAACGATTGAAGAGCAAGAAAAAACAATTATTTTAAAAGATGATTCTTTAACAACCAAAGTTGCTGAGCTAGAAGGTTTGCAATTGCAATACCATAGTCTACAGTTACAAGCTGCTCAGTTAGGTCAATCAAATGATTCATTAGATGCTAAAATTGCAGAATTGGACAAAGCAATAGCTAGTTTGAAAAAAGGCAATGCAGTTAACATGAATAAGTTGAATGCACAAATTGAAGCCTATAAAAAAGATTTGGATGCAAAAGAAGCTGAAATCTTGCAATTAAAAGAAGACAATAAGAATTTGAATTCTTCTATTGATACATTGAAACAAGACAAAGTAGTGATGAATGATTCAATCAATAATCTTCGTTCAGTACGTTCGGATCTTCAACAAAAATATGAAATAGCTTCTATTCTTAAAGTAGAAAACTTAACAATCACTGTTATAAATGCTAAAGGTAAAGAGTTGGCTTCAGAAGAATATAAAGTAAAGGCAATTGATAAAGTAAAACTTACGTTCAAATTAGCGGATAATAAGGTTGCACCTAAAAACACAAAAATAATTTATATTCAAGTAATTGAGCCAAGTGGTGCTCCAATATTCGATAGTTCTTTGGGTGGTGGTTTCTTTAAAAACTCTGAAGGAAAAGAAATTCCTTACACTCAAAAACAATCAATTGAATTTAATAACACAAACCAAGGTGTAACGTTTGTTTATGCTAAGGGTGGCGAATATAAAGTTGGTACATATACAATTAAAGTTTGGCAAGATGGCAACTTAATTGGTACAACTACATTAGCTGTTAAATAATTATTTAAGCTAAAAGCTTAATGCGAAATGCCTAAAGCTTTCGCTGATAAAAAGAAGTCCCGTTTCGATAGCTATCGGAACGGGACTTCTTTTTGTAATATAATGTTTGGAATTATTTTTTCTCTGACCAAAATTGTGTTTTATGCCGATCGAAAAATAACACTTTATGACTATTTTTAATTCGTTGATGTATGATTACATTGCGTTCTAATACAGACATACTTATTATGAATAAAATTATTTACTGCCTTGTATA
>JAYTLG010000024.1:0-10117 GCA_043729555.1 Cytophaga sp. | reverse complement strand
CGTAGTTGAAAACTTTGCCAATATATTTCCCTAAAGGAATTGCGAGGACTAAAACCAGCCCATACATTAAGAGTACACCAAGTATTTCCGTGTTCATAGGTTTAGAATTTTTCAGGTTTAAGCAGTACGTAGCAAATATAACCGAATACTGCAAGTGCGATAAGGAATAATACTGTCATGATGTTAGATTTTTTCAAACCAGTTAATTGATTTATAAAAAAAAGCAAATATGAATATGCCTGTTGTGATTAGAATAGATGCGATCATAGGTTTATGTTTATTTGTTCCCTATGATTTTATCAACTCTTGCACCATCTTTGGCATACTTGGTTAACACATTGTTTTAATGGGGTTTAACTCTTATTTAAAAATGGGGCAATAAAAAACCCTTTCATTTTGAAAGGGTTTGCACTAGCGTTTTGATAGGGTGTATGATAATAGAGACGAAACCTATGAGGTTTGGTGATTTAATAGAGCTATAAATTGAATTACACAGAGGTAGATTAACGAAGAAAACCTCATAGGTTTATGTAGAGAAAAGGTGTCGCCGAATGAGAGAATTAACCTATTTTATATTCTTCTAATTTTCGGTATAAGGTAGTCAATGCAATATTTAATAATTCTGATGCTTTGGTTTTATTGCCATTGGTGTAATTTAATACCTTTTGAATGTGATTTTTTTCGGCACTCGCCAAGTCAAGAGCTGAAAGTTGTTTGCCATTTTTTGTGATGGAATTCGTTTGAAGTTCAATGGGTAAGTGCTCTAGTTGAATTTCATCGCTACTTGATAAAATCACTGCGCGTTCAATACTGTTTTTGAGTTCACGTATATTCCCATTCCATGCGTGTAGCTTAAGTGCTTCAATGCATTCGTTTGATAAGTGTTTGATTTTTTTATTTGTCTTGCTTGAAAACAGTGATAAAAAATGATATGCCAGTAGCTCAATATCAACAACGCGTTCGCGCAGTGGCGGTAATTGAATTTGAAAAACAGAGATACGGTAAAATAGATCTTCTCTGAAATGTCCGGCAGCAATTTCTTTTTGCAAATCTCTGTTGGTTGCTGCAATGATGCGCACATTTATTTTTGTAACTTTGCTTTCGCCCACTTTTAAAAATTCACCTGTTTCAATTACACGTAGAACTTTCGCTTGCAGGTTTAGTGCCATTTCTCCAATCTCATCTAAAAAAATGGTTCCGTTGTTGGCTTCTTCAAACACACCTTTTTGATCTTTTGAAGCTCCAGTAAATGCTCCGGCTTTATGACCAAACATTTCACTTTCCAAAAGTTCGGTACTAAATGCCGAACAATTTATTGCAACAAAATTTTGTTTGCTACGAGTGCTTTCCTGATGAATGGCTTGCGCAAAAACTTCTTTTCCCGTTCCTGTTTCGCCCGTTAAAAGAACTGTTGTATCTGTTTGTGTAACTTTTTTTGCTAAGTCAATAGCTTGTAAAAGCGGCTTTGATTTCCCAATGATTTTATCAAAAGAATGTTTATCGCCTAATTGTTTTTCCAATTGCTGAACACGTTTTGCCAGCGTGTTTTTTTCCATTGCACGGTAAAGCAAGGGGATGATTTTATTATTGTCGTCGCCTTTGGTTATGTAATCAAAGGCTCCATTTTTAATGGCCTGCACGCCATCTGGAATATTACCATAAGCCGTTAATAGAATAATCTCTGTAAATGGATACCGTGTTTTTATTGTTGTACAAGCGTCTACACCATTTCCATCTGGCAACTTTACATCGCATAGCACAACATCAATATCCAACTGTTCTAATTTCTTTAAACCTGTTTTAATATCACCTGCTTGATGTACCTCAAAGCCCTCTAAACTGATGATCCGTGCAAGCAAGGATCTTAGTTTTTTCTTCGTCGTCTATAATTAATATGTTTTTCAAAATTCTGTCGTTGAATTATAAATGTAGTATTTTAAATTGAAGTGTAAAAAATAACTTTTAAAGTTATTTTGGTGGTAAGACCATTCTGCTATCGTTTTTATATCAACGTATAAGCATGCAAATAAAACGTATGCTTTTTATCTTTTTTACAATCTTTTTGCACTGGAAACTGGTTTTAGTCATGCTGAAATGGATAACCTCAAATGATTTAAATACTTAACTTGACAGAAGATGCAAAATATAGTAAGTTTTTTTTATTTAAAAGAATTTGGGATATTTAGGTGTCGACTTGTGGCAAGCTAATTGAAATAGGAATGAGTGGGAATCGATTTTAATACACACGAATAAACGATGCTCTTAGGGATTTGCAATCGCGAAGCCAGATAATAAGGATTTGAAATCCGTAATTACGAATTAAAGAAAACACACGAATAAATAAAAATAAGAATGCACAAAGGACGCATGGAAGCTTTTAGTGATGGCGTAATCGCCATCATCATCACCATTATGGTACTGGAAATAAAAGTGCCACATGGCAGTGAGTTTTCAAATTTAATTCCGCTTATACCCATAGTTTTGAGTTACCTCTTAAGTTTTATCTATTTGGGTATCTATTGGAACAACCACCACCACATGATGCAAACAATAAAAAAAGTTACTGGTGCCGTGTTATGGGCAAACCTGCATTTGCTCTTTTGGTTGTCGTTGATCCCTTTTGTGACTGGCTGGTTAGGAGAGAGCCATTTTGCACAAAAGCCAATGGCCTTGTACGGTTTCATTTTGTTGATGTCTGCAATTGCGTATCACATACTTCAAGTGCAATTGATTAAATCACACGATGCCGATTATGTGTTAGCGAAAGTAGTTGGTAGCGATTTAAAAGGAAAGTTGTCGCCCGTGTTGTATATCCTTGGGATCGCATTTTCGTGGCTGAGTACTTGGATCTCTGGAGGGATATTTATATTCGTTGCATTGATGTGGCTCATTCCCGATACACGTATTGAAGATGCGGTTAAGGAGCAGTAATTGTCGCATTTGTCTACTAAGAATGTCGCATTTGTACCTAAACAATCTATTTTAATTGTCGAAACTTGTATCAGAATAAAACAACATAGAACAAATAAAATTATGGCACTCATTAATCCGCACATCAATTTCAATGGCAATGCCGAAGAAGCATTCACTTTTTACAAATCTGTATTTGGCGGAGCGTTCAATAGGATTGTACGCCTCAAAGATATTGCAATCCCAGGATTTCCTGTAGAGGAAAGAGATGCACACAAGATCATGCACATTGAATTGCCAATAGGTAAAAATATGTTAATGGGCAATGACATCCCTGAAAGTATGGGTAGAGTGGATGAACGTGAAAACAGATCTAAGATTTCCGTTCATGCAGCAAGTCGTGAAGAAGCCGACACCTTATTTAACGGGCTTTCAGTAGGCGGAACGATTGAAGTACCCATCTGTGACAGTCCTTGGGCAACCTATTTTGGGATGTTGAGAGACAAGTTCGGTATTGAATGGATGGTGACTTTTGATCCCAAGGAGAGCGGAAATGTTTAAGTGGAAATAACGACGTACAATCAAGCACGAGTAATCATGTAAGTACTTTCCTGCATTTATTTATTGGTTGTTATGGTTGTATTCTTTTAAAGCAACACGTTTCGGATTTTTTAGCTGCTAAATTTTTTCGACCTTTGTTATATGATTCATTGTACAGCATTTTCTTTTTAGCGAAAGTCGGACAATGATTCATGTGAAAACAATTTATAAAATGGATTTATTCAATTCTGAAATCGAAGGTCTGGAAAATTTATTGCCAAAAGACGGGGTTGTACAATATTATGGTGCCTTAATGAATCATTCAAAGGCTACGCATTTTTTTGATCAACTCATGCAAACCGTCGAGTGGAAAAACGATCAAGCAATCATCTATGGGAAATTGATCATTACCAAACGGAAGGTAGCTTGGTATGGCGATGCTAATTTTAATTACACCTATTCGAATACAACAAAACAAGCCTTACCTTGGACGAAAGAATTGTTAGAACTGAAATCAATGATTGAAGAAAAAACAGGTGAAACATTCAATTCCTGTTTGCTCAATTTATATCATACGGGCGATGAAGGTATGGCTTGGCACAGCGATGCCGAAAAGGATTTAAAGAAGAATGGTGCAATCGCATCTTTAAGTTTAGGAGCAGAACGCAAATTTTTATTCAAACATAAAGTAAGCAAAGAAACTGTTTCAATGGTGTTGGCACATGGAAGTTTATTGGTGATGAAAGATACAACTCAAACGCATTGGCAGCACAGGCTTCCGCCTACAAAATTGGTACGCAAGCCAAGAATAAATTTAACGTTCAGGACGATTGATTTGTAGCTCAGTACAATTGTTAATCCCTTACTGAACAGTCATTTTATTATACTTGTTTCGGTATTCGATTGGAGTAAGTCCTGTAATTTTTTTAAAAATAGAACGAAATGCTTTTGTATCGGTATAACCAACATGATACATTACTTCATTAATATTTTTACGACTTGTTTCAAAACTACGTTTCGCGCATTCTATTTTCACACGGTTGATGTATTCCAACACCGAATTGTTGGTGGCAATTTTAAAACGGCGTTCAAAACTTCTTCTTCCAAGATGCACCAAATCTGCCAAGGCATCAATCGTTATTTTTTCTTGAATTTTGTTGTCGATAAATTCTTGTGCCTGTTTTATTGCGGTATCGGTATGGTTTTTTTGACCTTGAAACAAAGCGAAAACGGATTGCGTTTCTCTATCAATATCAATGGCAAAATATTTAGATGCTAAAATAGCAGTTTGTCTATCGGTGTATTTTTCTACCAAATGCAACAATAAGTTCCAGTATGAATTGGCACCACCACTTGAGTAAATGCGATTTTCTTCTGTAATGATACTTCCGTCGACCACTTCAACGTTGGGGAACAATTCTCTAAATTCATTTTGAAAGCCCCAGTGTGTCGAACATTTTTTACCATCCAACAATCCTGTAGAAGCCAATAGAAATGCGCCCACACAAAGCGATGCAACTTCAGCCCCAGAATTGTATTGTTGCTGTATCCAAGGCAATATTTTTTGATTTTGAGCAATGGCAGTTTTCATGTCGCCAAATAAAGCAGGAATCACAACCAAATCCGTTTTCGTTACATCTTTCAACAATTGGGAAGTATGCACGGAATACATTCCTTCGTTTAGTTTAACTTCTTTTTTTAATCCAACCAACTGCACGTCAAACAATGGCTTTTTACCAGATACCGCCATAAATTGATTGACCGCCGAAAACAAATATTGAGGATCGGCGATGGCTTGCATAACCGACTGTTCAGGAACAAGGATACTTACCCGTTTCATAATGTATCATTCAATTGCTTATGCGAAGGTAAAATAAATTTGTCGTAAATAGCCTTTTGGTTGTCATTTTTACACACGTCTAATTTTGAAATTTAGTTGCATATTTGTATTGTTAATCCCAGTAGGTTTATAACAAGCAATAAAATGAAAAATCAAGTTTATACGTGCTTATGGTTTGATGGACAAGCAAAAGCAGCCGCAGAATTTTACTGCGCTATATTTCCCAACTCGAAAATAACATCTGAAAATCCCCTGGTTGTTAAGTGGGAATTAAATGGTATTGAATATATGGGCTTGAATGGTGGACCGCTATTCAAGTTCAGCGAGGCAGTATCGTTTGTGATTGAGTGTGAAACGCAAGAAGAAATCGATTATTATTGGAACAAACTCATTTCAAATGGCGGAGCCGAAAGTCAATGCGGTTGGTGTAAAGACCAATTTGGTGTATCGTGGCAAGTAGTTCCTAAAATATTGGGGCAGTTAATGTCGGATCCTGCGAAACGTGATCGAGTAGTTGCTGCATTTATGCCAATGAAAAAGATGATTATTGAAACCTTATTAAATGCTTAATATGACAACATCTCAGTTTGAAATTGAAATCCAAGCTTCTATCGAAGAGGTATGGTTTGCTTTAACAAATTCAGAAGCCTTTAATAGCTGGATGAAAAACGTTCGAGTAGAAACGGATTGGAAGCAAGGCGCTGACATCACCTATACCTGCTACGACGAACGTGGGGCAGTGTTGCAATGGAATGGGATGGATATGATTTGGCAAGGGAATATCAAAACCATTAATATGAATAAGGAGCTGACTTGTGTGTACCCAAGTCAGCGTACAGGCTTGGTAGAGGAAAGTTATTTACTTGAAAAAATGGATGCAGACAAAACCAAACTCCGTCAATTGCAAACGTTTATTTCTAAAGAAGTGGCAGATGGCTATGGCGAAGGAACAGCGATGACGCTAGAACTTCTAAAAAATCATCTTAAGAAAAATAAAATATGACACAGATTCATTCGTATTTAACCTTTAGTGGTAACTGTCGTGAAGCCATGACATTTTATCGAGAATGTTTGGGTGGTATACTCATGCTTCAAACAGTCTAAGAGTCGTCTAGGGCAGAGGATATGCCCGCTGCTATGAAAAAAAATATTTTACATTCCACACTTACCACCGATGGTTTTGTACTCATGGCTTCAGACATGACTCCAGATAACGGACTTGTCCTAGGCAATGCTGTTTCGTTGATGCTGAATTGTAGCAGCGAAGCCGATATTAAGTTATACTTTGAAAAGCTATCGAATGGAGGAATTGTTAAACATCCTTTGGGGCGCACTGTTTGGAGACCTACAAGACCAATATGGAAATAATTGGATATTGAATTTTGAAAAGAAATAATCAAGTACCTTAAACAATATCTATATGAAAAAAAATAAAATTATATTTTGGACAGCAACAACTCTTATTGCTTTGTTTGAAGGCGTCATACCTGCACTTACTTCACAAACAGAAATGGCAAAAGAGGGGATTCGTCATTTAGGGTATCCGGAATACTTTGGTAATGCATTAGTCGTTTTTAAAATATTAGGTGTGTTGGCCTTGGTAATTCCTAAAATTCCCAAACGCATAAAAGAATGGGCATATGCTGGTTTTGCTTTTGATTTTATCTTTGCAACCATCAGTCACGGTGCCGTAGATGGGGTAGATGGACAAACATTTTTTCCACTTGTGGTATTGGCTATATTAGTCATTTCGTATATCTATTATCATAAATTACAATCAGACGAAATTTGAAAAGTAGATTTGTTCAGACGAATAATTCGAACATATTGTGGAATAGCAACAACATGTAAAAGCCTACCGATGATATTCGGTAGGCTTTTTTATTGCATTTTATACATCTTTTTACTGGAATTTTTATGCTATACATATTATAATTTGAGTATTGTGACGTTTTATAAAGAGTTGTATGGAGTAATACCCCCCAGTCATTTAAGCCCAATTCGCATAAATAAAATTATTTTTATTTATTTCGTTACTTTTCAAACGATAAGCTGGTATTGTGTATAGAATCGTTTCGAGTACTTTTAAACCGTAACCAATATTTATGAAAAAACACTTACTCCTGATTATCTTTTTGATGGGAATCCTTTTTAATCTATCCGCTCAAAAAACCGTTTTTCGGCCTAACGAATTTGATAACCCAGCAAATGAATATTACAACAATGTGTCGGATACTCGAAAGTACGAGTCGACTAATTTTGTTCTCTATTGGGGCGACAAAGTAGGGACAAACCCTGCTGTTTATGCAGACGCTACCCTGCGTTTCAATCCACAGTCGGTAGCAGATACATTAGAAAAAATTTTTAAACGCTATATCACCGATCTGCATTTTATCAATAACGCCCCGTCAACCAATTTCGGGAAATACAAAATCATGATTATGATGGTGAATACTTGGAATTCGACGGATGACCGATTAACGGGTTTTGCATCGGCCAGTTCATTTAGTAATACCATTGGTGCTATGTATGTACACCCACAGGCCACTAAAGATGGGGGAGCATTGAGTCATGAGTTTGCGCATACCTTGCAAATGATGATGCACATTCAAGAAAACCCAGGAAATCAAACGGCTTTTGCAGGCTACGATTGGGCGGGTCCATTTTATGAAGGACATGCCAACTACATGCGCGCAATGGCATACCCACAATGGGCAGAAACAGATGGTACCTTAACACGTTGGCTGCAGACACGTCATTTTATGTGGTCGTCGAATCGTCACCATTATACCAACTACCATTTATTATTTTATGTTCAGGAAAAAGAAGGTTTTGATTTTACGCGTAGAATGTGGGCGGAGTCAAGATATCAAGAACATCCATTAGAAACCATAAAGCGTTTGAAAGGCTTTACTCAAGAACAATTGAATGATTATTTATGGGGCTATGCACAACGTCAGCCCGCATTCGATTATCCGATACAATGGAACGATCAAGTAACAGCAACCAAAAATTTTGGTGAAAAAATAAGACAGGTACATCAATTCATCAAAAGTAATATGCCGCGTTATACAAGCAGACAATTTACGCTGCTTACCAAAGTTACTGGTACAACAAATCAATATTATACCAACGATGATTGGGCGCCACAAGATTATGGTATGAACATCATTCCGTTTTATCCTACATGTACAGGAACACAAAAGCAAGTAAGGGTTAAATTTAAAGGGCATACGGAAGTGAATACTGCGCAAGCAGGCTGGAGATATGGTTTTATAACTACAAAAGCAGATGGTACGGTTTCGCGTTACAGTCCTATGTCTACAGGCGATGGCGAAACATCGTTTACATTGGATGCAACTACAGAAGCAAATATTTATTTAGTAGTTTATTCTGCACCGAAGACACATATAAACTACAACATGGACGTAGGTTATCCAAAGCAACGC
This sequence comes from Cytophaga sp., assembly GCA_043729555.1. Taxonomy (GTDB): domain Bacteria; phylum Bacteroidota; class Bacteroidia; order Cytophagales; family Cytophagaceae; genus Cytophaga. The sequence continues at coordinate 1,378 of JAYTLG010000024.1, read as the reverse complement.
AGATACCCGTATGAACTGAACATTGCCAATGCAGTTCCTGAAGGTTATCAGGCAGCAACGGAATTTAGAAAGTTTTTAAAAACCAACGGTAAAATTCATACAAATGGTGGCGGTTGGATTTCTAATAATGCAAACGTGGCAGCAACTGTTTATGTTGGACCCTATGCAATTGTTAAAGGTGGCACACTTACAGGTACAGTGCGTATAGAAGATTTCGCAACCATGGAAGGTGGTAACATCAGCGGCAATGCAATTATCAGAGGAAATGCCTGCGTGTACAATGCAACGATATCCGGTAACGCAATTGTGGAAGGGAACGCCTGGATGGAAGGTGGTTCGGTAACCAATACCGCAAACCTTAAAGGCAATGCTATGTGTTGGGGGGCAGCGTACTCGGGTACAGTTGTCGTTGGTGGTGATGCTGAAGTTGGAAGTTGTGCTTCTGGAGTATATTTACAACCTTCATATTGGAGAAATGGTAGAACCGAGTGTGATGGAAAAGGTGCAAGCGATGCGTCGAATGTAGATATCAATTCTTCGTTTACGAATTTCACAGCAGCTCAAATGGCATTTACAACAACGCCAAGTTGTTCGTCAATGGCCAGTACATATACACTTACAACAACAGTTATAGGTTCAGGAACGGTGAGTCCAGCTTCTGGAACATTCAATGCTGGTACAACGCAAACCTTAACAGCGACGCCTGCGACTGGCTATACCTTTACAGGTTGGAGTGGAGCTGCTACAGGCACAACCAATCCGTTAAGCGTAACGATGATTGCGAATAAAAATATTACAGCTACGTTTACGGTTATCAAGTATAATTTAACTACAACGGTTGTTGGTTCGGGAACAGTTACTCCTGCGAATGGTTCATTCAATTACAATAGCGTACAAACCTTGACTGCTACGCCTGCGACTGGTTATACCTTCACAGGTTGGAGTGGAGCTGCTACGGGCACAACCAATCCGTTGAGCGTAACAATGACTGCGAATAAAAATATTACAGCAACGTTTACAAATGTGACTACTGGTTTAACAAATACCACGAGTGTATTGGTAGGGAATATTTTTCCTAATCCGAGCTCAACAAGTTTCGATATTGAATTTGTAACACCTACAGATATCGACGTATTTACAATGGATGGTAAATTAGTGCTGTCGGTTAAAAATGTGACGACGACATCATTTGGACAAGAGCTAAAAGCTGGCTTGTATATTGTGAAAGCGGGGGATTCATTTTATAAAATCATTAAAGAGTAAAATTTATTTTTGATTTTGGGGTAATGGACATTTGTGGTGTTAAAAATCGTTCTAAGTACTGTTATTACTAGCTTGCAGGAAATGATAACCTATGAATAAAAAAAGTGCTTTTTCT